>JAJXZC010000815.1 GCA_021780275.1 Pseudomonadota bacterium | reverse complement strand
CGTTCGGCGTCAGCTTCACGATCACCGGCATGCGGCTATATTGCTTGCACCAGCGCGTGACCATCTCGACATATTCGGGCACCTGGCCGACAGCCGCGCCCATGCCGCGTTCCGACATGCCGTGCGGGCAACCGAAGTTGAGTTCGATGCCGTCCGCGCCGGTGTCCTCGACGCGGGCGAGGATCGACTTCCAGCTCTCCTCGGTGCAGGGCACCATCAGGGAGACGACGAGCGCACGGTCGGGCCAGTTGCGCTTGACCTCCTTGATCTCCTGCAAATTGAGATCGAGCGGACGGTCGGTGATGAGCTCGATATTGTTGAAGCCTGCGACGCGATTGCCCTTGTAGGAATAGGCGCCATAGCGTGACGAGACGTTGACGACGTGCGGATCTTCTCCGAGCGTCTTCCAAACGACGCCACCCCAGCCTGCCTTGTACGCCCGAATGACGTTATAGGCCTTGTCGGTCGGCGGCGCGGAGGCGAGCCAGAATGGGTTCGGCGATTTGATGCCTGCGAAAACGCTGGAAATATCAGCCATCTGTCTCACTTCCTCAATGCGCGGTCGATCGAATGGGCGGCCAGCTTGCCCGCCTGTACCGACTCGACTGTCAGATCCTGTCCACCAGCGACGCAATCGCCACCCGCCCATACGCCTTCGATCGAGGTGCGGCCTTCGTCATCCGCCTTGATGCGGCCGTTCTCGAGCTCAAGCACGCTCTGCGAACCATCCTTGAGCGGATCGGCCACGAAGTTCTGACCAATGGCCTTGAAAACCATGTCGGCTTCGATAGTGAACTCGAGCCCCGTGCCCACGAGCTTGCCGCTCTTGTCCAGCGCCGTGCGCTCAAAGACCGCCGCGGTCACATGGCCGTTGACGCCTTCGATACGCAGTGGACGAGACCAATATTTGATGGTGACGCCATTCGTCTGGGCGAATTCCTGCTCGTGATCCGTAGCGCTCATGGCTTCTGCCCCGCGGCGATAGACGAGCGTCACGTCCTCCGCGCCGAGACGCTTGGCCTGAACGGCGATGTCGATGGCGGTGTTGCCACCACCGATGATGACGATGCGCCGACCGATGGGCAGGGAGGCGAAATCATCCGCCTGGCGAATGGAGGCGATGTAATCCACCGCGTTATAGACGCCTTCAAGCACTTCGCCTTCGCAGTCCAGTGCCTTGACGGCGCCAAGGCCGAGGCCGAGGAAGACTGCATCATATTCGGAACGCAAGTCGGCCAGCGTGACATCGCGGCCAAGCGCAGTGCCGAGCTTCACGTCAATGCCGCCGATCTCCATGATGAATGCGACTTCGCGGGCGGCAAAGCCATTGGCGAGCTTGTATTCGGCGACGCCATATTCATTGAGGCCGCCAAGCTTCTCGCGCGCCTCGAAGATCGTGACGTCATGGCCGAGCATGGCGAGGCGATGCGCGCAGGCGAGACCCGCCGGGCCGCCGCCGACGACCGCGACGCGCTTGCCGGTCGTCTCCGCGCGGGAGAAGGGATGGGGCATGCCCTCAAGGCCGTTGTCCATCGCGTAGCGTTGCAGGCTGCCGATGGTGATCGGATTTTCGCCTTCCGCTTTGCGGACGCAAGCCTGCTCACAAAGGATTTCCGTTGGGCAATCGCGCGCGCAGGAACCGCCAAGGACATTCTGCTCCAGAATGCGGACCGCCGCGCCCGTCAGATTGCCCGTCGCGATCTTCTTGATGAAGCCCGGAATGTCGATACCCGTGGGGCAGGCATTCATGCATGGGGCGTCGTAGCAGAAGTAGCAGCGGTTGGCCTCGACATGTGCGGTCTGCGGATTGAGCGGCGGCACCGCGTCGTCGAAGTTGATCGCATACTCGCTGAGATCGAGGCGTCCGGCCGAAATGTCGGGACTGTCTTTTGTGAGATTCGAGGTTCCCATCGCGTGCTCCGCTCATTGCATCCGGAAACCTTCTTCGCAAGATCGATGCCGTTTCAGTATATGCAGATTGTCTTCAACGAAAACGTGGGTTTAGAGTAGAAAAAACCTGACCTTTTGGTCAAAATAAATTCAGGGGCTTGCCGTTACCGCCAGCCTCGCGTTACTCATGTGAAGCGGAAAGTCTGCCCGTCCGCTATGCAACTGCTCAAAGCGTCGCCACTGAATCTGCTCAACCGGGAGATGAGATGCCGAAACGGAAGACAGAAAAGCCCGCAGCTGCGAGGGGCAGGTCCGTGTCCGGAAGGACCGGGAAAGGGGTGAACAAGGCCGGCGTAGCGCCTGCGGACAATGGAAATGCCGGCGTGATCCGGCAGCGTAATGTCGCGAAGATATTGAAGGCGGCTGAAGCCGTGTTTTCAAAAGACGGCTTTAGTGGCGCGAGCACGGCGGAAATCGCCCGCCGGGCGGGCGTGCCCAAGGCCAATCTGCATTACTATTTCCGAACCAAGCAGGATCTCTATTCGGCCGTGCTGGTCGAGATCGTGGAGTCCTGGCTCGACGCGCTGGAGGAAATCGAGGAAGACAGCGATCCGGCGAAGGCGCTAGCCCAATACATCGCCAGGAAGATGGAGGCGGCGCAGAGTTCGGCGCAGCCTTCGCGTCTCTGGGCGATCGAGATCATCGGCGGCGGACGGCATGTGCAGCCCTTCCTCAAGGGACGGCTGCGCAAGCTGGTCGAGGAGAAGAGCGCAATCGTTCAGCGGTGGATCGACCAGGGCAAGATCGGCGACATCGATCCCAGGCACCTCTTCTTCATGATCTGGGCGATGACGCAAACCTATGCCGATTTCGGCGCGCAGATGACCGCCGTGCTCGGCAAGCGAAGCCTCGACGATGAGACGTTTGCGGATGCGACGCAGACGGCGACGCGGCTTATCCTGCGGGGGCTGGGGCTGAAATCGCCCCTCTGACGATCTGCATTCCAGACGAACAACGCGCCGAAAAAAGCGGCAGGACGAAAACATTTCCCGCCGATAACCCGCCGGTTGCCGCGTCTTTGCCGATGGCACGTCTCATGCTTCTTGACCGAATGGTCAGGTAGAGCCTGAGCGGGAAAAGCAGAGCTAGTCGGCAGAAGGAGGCTCGGATGGGAATCCTCGTTCGCGGTGGAACGGTGGTCAATGCGGATGTCAGCCGGCGGGCCGATGTCTATATCGAAGACGGATTGATCAAGGCAGTCGGGCCCGATCTGGAGACGCCGGCCGGTGCGGAGATCGTCGACGCCGGCGGCGCGCTGGTCATGCCCGGCGGCATCGATCCGCATACCCATATGGAACTGCCCTTCATGGGCACGGTTGCGTCCGAGGATTTTTTCTCAGGCACGACGGCGGGCGCGGTCGGTGGCACGACGACGATCATTGACTTTGCCATTCCCGATCCGCAGGAAAACCTGATCGCCGCTTACAAGCGTTGCCGAAGCTGGGCCGAGAAGGCGGCGACCGATTACAGCTTCCATGTCGCGATCACCTGGTGGGACGAAACGGTTCATGCCGACATGGCCACGCTGGTGAGGGAGCATGGGGTCAACAGCTTCAAGCACTTCATGGCCTATAAGAATGCGATCATGGCCGATGACGAAATTCTGGTGAACAGTTTCACGCGGGCGCGCGAACTTGGCGCGCTTTGCACCGTGCATGCGGAGAACGGTGAACTCGTCTTCCACCTGCAGCGCGAGATTCTGGCGAAGGGCATCACGGGGCCGGAGGGGCATCCGCTGTCGCGCCCGCCTGAGGTCGAGGGTGAGGCCGCGAACCGCGCCATCCGCGTCGCGCAGGTTCTCAACGTGCCCCTTTATGTCGTCCACAATTCCTGCCGCGAGGCCGTCGAGGCGATCGCGCGGGCTAGGGGCGAAGGGCAGCGCGTCTTCGGCGAGGTTCTGGCCGGACATCTGCTGGTCGACAGTTCGGTTTATGAGCATCCCGATTTCGACGTCGCGGCAGCGCATGTCATGAGCCCGCCCTTCCGGCCGAAGGAACATCAGGAATACCTCTGGCGCGCCTTGCAGGCGGGGCATCTGCAGACGACGGCAACAGATCATTGCTGCTTCTGTGCGCCGCAAAAGGCTGCAGGCCGCAACGACTTCACCAGGATTCCAAACGGGACTGGCGGGGTCGAAGACCGCATGCATGTGTTGTGGCATCACGGCGTCAATACGGGACGCCTGACGCCCAACGAGTTTGTGGCCGTCACTTCGGCCAATGCGGCGAAGATATTCAACATCTATCCTCGCAAGGGCGTGATTGCGCCGGGCGCTGATGCCGATCTCGTCGTGTGGGACACGAAGAAGACGCGCACGATCTCGGTCAAGACCCATTATCAGAATGTCGACTACAACATTTTCGAGGGGATGGAGGTCGAGGGCATCAACACCGTCACCATCGCCAATGGCAAGGTTGTCTACAAGGATGGCGACG
>JAJXZC010000236.1 GCA_021780275.1 Pseudomonadota bacterium | reverse complement strand
CCAGATGCGCGCCTGCCTCTGCCGGATCGTCCTTGTTGTAGGGCTGATTGACCATGGCGCGGAGCGAGGTAAGGCTCGTCAGCAGCTCCTTTTCATGGGTCATGAACTTCTGGGCGAGTTCCAGCACATTGGGCAGCAAGTCGAAGCGCATACGCAGCTGAACGTCGATAGCGCCCATCGCCTCGCGAACCGCATTTCGCCGGGTGATCAGGCTCACATACCAGCCATAACCGCCGACAAGAGCGACCAGCAGCAGAAGGAACAGAATAGAAACAAAGTTCATGAGGTCCTCCGGAAACCCGTTTTCAGCCCCGCCATCAGGCCTTCTCCACTATAACGGCTCGCGAGCCCCGATAAATCTTTTCAACGCAGGGATTTGGGCCAGACCCAGCCCTTGCCGCCACCTCCTATTTGCCTATAGTGCGGCGCAATACGGCCCCGGCGCGAAACCGGCGGACCTCTCTGAAATGAGGATCGACATGAGCGGCGAAACCAAACAAGTGAAAAAGGTCGTCCTCGCCTATTCCGGCGGGCTCGACACCTCCATCATTCTGAAATGGCTGCAGGAAACCTATAACTGCGAAGTGGTGACCTTCACTGCCGACCTCGGCCAGGGCGAGGAACTGGAACCCGCGCGCAAGAAGGCCGAAATGCTCGGCATCAAGGAAATCTTCATCGACGACCTGCGCGAAGAATTCGTGCGCGATTTCGTCTTCCCGATGTTCCGCGCCAATGCGCTCTATGAGGGCGTCTATCTGCTGGGCACCTCCATCGCCCGCCCGCTGATCGCCAAGCGCCAGATCGAGATCGCCAAGCTTACAGGCGCAGACGCCGTCTGCCATGGCGCAACCGGCAAGGGCAACGATCAGGTCCGCTTCGAACTCGGCTATTATGCGCTCAATCCCGACATCAAGGTTATCGCCCCCTGGCGCGAATGGGACCTGAGCTCGCGTACCTCGCTCATCGAATTTGCCGAAAAGCACCAGATCCCGATCGCCAAGGACAAGCGCGGCGAAGCGCCCTTCTCGGTCGATGCAAACCTTCTGCATATCTCGGCCGAAGGCAAGGTGCTGGAAGACCCCTCACAAGAGGCGCCCGAATATGTCTATTCGCGCAGCGTCTCACCGGAAGAAGCGCCCGACAAGCCGACCTATATCGAAATCGGTTTTGAAAAGGGCGACGCCGTCTCCATCGACGGCGTGAAGATGTCGCCTGCGACGCTGCTGACCAAGCTCAACGAGCTTGGCGGCGCGAACGGCATCGGCCGTCTCGATCTCGTCGAAAACCGTTTCGTCGGCATGAAATCGCGCGGCGTCTATGAGACGCCCGGCGGCACGGTTCTGCTCGCCGCCCATCGCGGCATGGAAACGATCACGCTCGACCGTGGCGCAGCGCATCTGAAAGATGAGCTCATGCCGCGCTATGCCGAGATGATCTACAATGGATTCTGGTGGTCGCCCGAACGCGAAATGCTGCAGGCGCTGATCGACAAGAGCCAGGAAAATGTGACCGGCACCGTCCGCGTCAAACTCTACAAGGGCAACGCAACAGTTGTTGGCCGCACCTCCCCCTATTCGCTCTATTCGGAAGCCCATGTGACTTTCGAGGACGATGCTGGCGCCTATGACCAGAAGGATGCTCAGGGCTTCATCAAACTCAACGCGCTGAGACTGCGTCTTCTGGCAGCGCGCAACAAACGGACTCAAGGCTGATGCGTATTGAAGCCATCCCGATCGGCGTAAACCCGCCGGAAGATGTAAACGTTATCGTCGAGGTGCCGCATGGCGGCCACCCGGTGAAATATGAAATGGATAAAGAATCCGGCGCCATGTTCGTGGACCGCTTCATCCATACGGCCATGCAGTATCCGGCCAACTACGGCTTCATCCCGCACACGCTGTCGGACGACGGTGACCCTGTGGACGTGCTCGTCGTGAGCCGCATTCCCGTCGTGCCGGGCGCCGTCGTGCGCTGCCGTCCCATCGGGGTGCTCATCATGCATGACGAAGCGGGTCAGGACGAAAAACTCCTCGCCGTGCCGGTCGAAAAGCTCAACCCCTACTACAAGAACACGCTCAACTACACGGACCTGCCGGAAGTCTTCCTCGAGCGCGTCTCGCATTTCTTCGAGCACTACAAGGATCTCGAAAAAGGCAAATGGGTGAAGGTCGACCGCTGGGGCGACGCCGCCGAAGCACGCCAGATCATCCTGGATTCGATCGAAGCCGCGAAGAAGGCCAAGAAAGACTGACGCTCAAGCGTCTATCGACATCGCAAGAACGCGGCTGATCTCGGTCAACGAGCAGCCGCTTTCTTTTTGCCATGTGTTGAAAGCATCCTGCGTGGCGCGCAGCGCCTTTTGCGAGGTGGGCGCTTTGTCGACAACGCCCGCCTTGACGAGAGCGGCGACGACCGAAGGCGACATGATCCAGCTGTCGACGCCCTGAAAGCGCAGGAAGAATTGCGCCGATCCACCTGACAGACGACTGGCGCGTTTCTTCAATGTCGCGAGAAGATCGATATAGTTCTCGGGCTTTGATGCCGCGAAGAAGGCGCCTGCCGAACCATATTCCTTGATGAGATCGGTGACGAAACGCGCGTTCTCGACCGTCGCCTTGATCTTCGCTCCATTGCGCACGATGCGCTTGTCGGAGACGAGCCGCCCGAGATCGTCACCGGAATAAAAGGCCACACGATGCGGATCGAAATGATCGAAGGCTTCTTCGAAGCCCGGCCATTTCGTGTCGATCACCTTCCATGAGAAGCCTGCCTGAAAGACGGCCTTGGTCATGGCCGCAAGCCAGCGATCATTCGGAATTTTCTTCAGGGCGGCGGCAGATTTGGGCTTCATCAGGCGGGACGCAAGTTCCTTCTCGCCGCCCTGCCGCTTTGCGGCACGTGCCCGGATCGATTTGAACGTCTCCATGAGCCTCCCCTTCCCATGCCTCTCAGGGAAGAGACCAGACGGCCTCCACACCGAAGATGTTGCGCGCAATATCCTGCGCAAGCTCACCACCCGAACGGCTGTTGGTCAACACCACAACGCCGGCATTGCGCGAGGGGTCCATGACCATCAGGCTTTCAAAGCCCATGGCGGACCCACGCGTCCAGAAGGTCTCATGCGCCCCATCGGTGCGAACGCCGGAAAAAAGCGACCAATAGAAAGGCCCGCCGACGACGACCCGCTCGCCCAGCATGCGCGCCTTCATGCGATCATCGAGCTGATGACCATCCATGACCTCGATCATGAAATGCGCCATATCGGTGGCCGTCGTATGGAAGGACGTGGCAACGCTCGCCTGCGGCGCGGCGCGAAGCGCATCGATGTGCAGAACCGGGATCGACCATTGAAGCGCAGGCAGCGAACCGATGAGCGCCACGACAAAGGCAAGAACGCCGACCATGCCCTCGCGGTTGCTGCGGCCCCGCGAGATGATGCCATCGCGTGTGCGCGCCAGGCCGACAATATAGAGAAGATAATAGGTCATGCCGCCGAAGAGCCCGACCATCAGCGCGCAAAGTAGCGCGCCACCGACAACAAAGACCGCAGAAGCGAAACCAAATCCCCACCAGACGATGGCGACCGCAAAGCCACTGGCGCCGACGAACGGCCAGAGCAAATCGATCGGATCGAGACGGCGCTGAAGGAGGAACCAGGAGATGACCCAGACCGCTACCAGAATAATGACGAAAGCGATGGCGAAAGGCAGATAGAAAACCTTGAGCAGGAAGCTCAGCGGCACATACCCGCGCGCGAGACGGGATTGCACATCCGGTGTGTCAAGATAGCCCGACGACTCCATGCCGATAGGCTTGAAGACACGCGCCTGCATCAAGGCATCGAAGGGCTCATGCATCAGCACTTCCATGACATGCTGAAGATAAAGAAAGCCGACACCGGAATGAGAAAACCGCGTGCCCGGCTCGAAACGCGTCGAGGGCGATGGATGCGCGACATTGTCCCCGAGACCCGAGCGATGGGTCAGCACTTCACGCAAGGTGATCTTCGCGCTGTCATCAGCGTCATTAAGCCATGGCTTGTCGAGGTCGCGCGAGAGCGGCGCGTCGAGAAAGAGGAGCTTGTCATCGACCATGCCCATCGCGGCATAGGCGGCCACCGTTTCGCCAAGCTCGCCGCCGTCGAATAGCGTCGAGGGCGTTACCGGGCGCTTGGTGGCCCGGTCTGCCTTGCCGAAGGTGCCGGTGTAGACGATCTTGCCATCGGCAACGACGGCGAGTGTGAGACCGGGCACATTGAATTTCTGCATCCGGTTCGGCACGAAAATCTGCAGCGCCTGCGTCATCTCATCCTGCGGCCAGGAAAGCATGCCGCCCGCAGTAGGCGAGCTATCCGCATGCGCAGGCACAACACCCACGCAAAACACGAAAAGAC
>JAJXZC010000464.1 GCA_021780275.1 Pseudomonadota bacterium | reverse complement strand
AGGTTCCATCCTTGGTCGGATAGTCGTCACCGAAGACTTCGATATAGGGCCGCTGGCCGAGCGCCGTCTGGCAGGCGACCTTGATGAGATGCGTCGCATTGGCGGTCGACTGGCCGATGCGGCCCCCGGGGTCTCCGCCCGCGACATTGAAATAGCGCAGCGCCACATAGGTCAGATCATGCGCGGCGGCCGCGTCGCGCAGCATCCATTCCGTCATGAGCTTGGACGCGCCATAGGGCGAGATCGGATTGAGCGGCACGTCTTCACTGACAGCCGCCTCTCCGGTCATGCCATAGACGGCTGCCGTCGATGAAAAGATGAAATGCCTGACGCCGCCCTTCACGCAGGCCTCGATCAGGCTGCGCGACTTGGCGGTGTTGTTCAGATAGTACTTGAGCGGATTGGCGACCGACTCCGGCACCACAACCGAGCCGGCAAAATGGACCACAGCCTCGACATTGCGCTCGGCGATGATGCGCCCGACAAGCGCCTCATCCGCGATGTCGCCGACATAGAGATTTTCCGGCGCCTGCACGGCCCAGTCGAAGCCCGTCGACAGGTCGTCGAGGATGATGACCTCCTCGCCCGCCGACAACAGATCGATCGCCGCATGGCTGCCGATATAGCCGGCCCCGCCCGTCACCAATACGCTCATCCACGGACTCCGCATTAGCCGGGCGCCTGGACCCGCAATTTTTCAATAGGCGTTCTTGTGGAATAGCCCAAGAAACGGGGTCAGCGCCAGAATTCTGATGTCGAACCAGAGGGACCAATTCTCGATATAGTAAAGATCGAGCTCAATACGCTTTCGCATTTTCTCCTGCGTATCGGTTTCGCCGCGACAGCCGTTAACCTGCGCCCAGCCGGTGATACCGGGCTTCATCTTGTGCCGCCGGGCATAATGCTCGACCAGGCTTGAGAAATGCTCGTTATGCGCCAGCGCATGCGGCCGGGGCCCCACCAGCGACATGTCGCCCCTTAGAACATTGATGAGCTGTGGGAGTTCATCGAGGCTCGTGCGCCGCAGAAATCGGCCGACCCGCGTCACGCGCGCGTCATTCTGCCGGGCCTGCCGCACGACGGGGCCGTCTTCCGCAACATGCATGGTCCGAAATTTCAGCACCGTAATGACCTGATGATTGAAGCCATGGCGGCGCTGCCGGAAGAGAACCGGCCCCTCGCTGTCGAGCCGGATCGCGATTGCAATGAGGACCAAAAACGGCGCCGCGGCGGCGAGCAGAAGCGCGGCGAGAATGCGGTCTTCGAACGCCTTGATGAGCGGCCCCCAATGATCGAGGGGCCGGCGAACGATTTCGAGAAGCGGTACGCCGTCATAATTGACGATCCCGGTCGGACGCATGCGGAAGGCTGTCTGATCAGGGCAGAGGCGTATATCGGCAGGAAGGACCGCCAGCTCTTCGACCAGGCGCCCGATCCGGCGGTCTTGCGAAAGCGGAATGGCGATCACGACCTCGTCCACGCGCTCGGCCTGAGCGAGGCTGATGAGATTGGAAAGCCCGCCCGCAACGGCGATGCGCGACGACGCGCCGGATGGCTGATCGTCGAACACCCCGATCAGGCGAGGCCCGTCATTCTTGAAGCTGAGCCGCTCGATCAGGCGCTCCGCTATCTCGCCGCTGCCATAGATGGCGATATTGCGAGAGAAGAATCCGGCCCGCATCCAGCGACGCAACAGGCGCGAGACCATGAAATGGCCAGAGATGAGCAGCGCCCCCGAAAGCGCGAACCAGCCAATGAACCAGCCACGGGAGAAATGCGCGGAAATCTTGAACACATAGGCCGCAAAGATGAGGCTGGCTGCTGCGGCAGCCAACCCGACGGCAACGCGCCGTACCGTGCCTCGCATGCTGGCGAGCGTGTCGAAAGTATAAAGGTTCTGATTTCTGAACGACATGAAGGCAATCAACGCGCCGATCAATCCCGCCGCCAGATAAGAGTCGATGCCCTGCTCGCTGCCGAGAAATTGATCGACATAGGCCCACTTGGCGATGAGAGACGCAGCCGCGACCGCGAGGAAATCGGACGCCGCGACGCTGTCGGCGATCACGCGCTTGGAGCGAATGAACGGACCCGCGGCGGTTTGTCCGCCCAGCGCCGATTGCGAGCCAGTTGCACGGTCTGGGGAGACGGGAACCGAAGCCTCACGCTCCGCGAATGACGCGCCATCGGCAGCCAAGCCGTTGCCTCTTTCCCTCATGGCCCAACACCATTTTTACACGCTACAGACGCAAAACTTGCCGAATACACCGCATTTGGAAAATCGACGTTTCAAGGTGAATTGGTGCATTTACACCGGAGAAACGCAAGCGACGATTCTGTGAGTTTCACTTCGACGCACACAGCAAGACGATCTCACCTTTGGCGCGGCAGCGCCTCAGCGAGTTGCTCCAAACAGGACCGAAGTCCTCTGCTCGTCGAAATAATCCGTCTAGGGAGAATTCGTTCTAGGCCGGACGCGCCGCGCCGGGGGCGAGCGAAGTTTCAAGGCGGAGAATATCGGCCTCCACCATCTCGCGGACGAGCTGATCGAAGCTCGTCCTCACCCTCCAGCCGAGAACCTTCTGCGCCTTGGACGCATCGCCAAGCGTCGCGTTTACATCGGTCGGCCGGAAGAACTTCGGATCGACGGCGACAAGACGTTGGCCCGTGGCGACATCGAAGCCCTCTTCCTCAACGCCGCTGCCGCGCCATTCGACATCCCGCCCGATCTGACGGAAGGCAATTTCCACAAATTCACGAACCGAACGATTGACGCCCGTCGCGAGAACAAAATCTCCCGGCAGCGGTTGCTGCAGCATGAGCCACATGCCCTCGACGTAGTCGCGCGCATGGCCCCAGTCGCGCCGCGTGTCGAGATTGCCGAGATTCAGGCACTCCTCGCTACCGAAATGCACGGCGGCAACGGCCAGGGAGATCTTGCGCGTCACGAAGGTTGGTGCGCGAAAGGGGCTTTCATGGTTGAAGAGAATGCCGTTCGATGCATGAAGCCCGTAGGCCTCGCGGAAATTGTTTGTCGCTTCGAAGGCGGCATGTTTGGCGACGGCATAGGGGTTCAGCGGATGGAAGGGCGTCTCCTCGCTCTGCATACCGCCAACTGTCGCATGACCAAACATCTCGGAACTGGATGCCTGATAGAAGCGCGTGGATCGCTCCATGCCCAGCTTGACGATTGCGTTCAATAGCCGGACGGTTCCCGTCGCGTTGACGTCGATCGTATAGTCGGGCTCTTCGAAGCTCTTCTGGACATGACTTTGAGCGGCGAGATTATAGATTTCGTCGGGCTCGATCCGTTCGACAAGCTCGTGAATCCGGCCGCCCTGCACCATGTCGAATGCGTGGAGAGACAGGCAGGGATTTCTGCTCGCCATGTCCGCGAGGCGGCCACTCTCCATCTTCGCGACATCGCGGCCCAGGCCATGCACCACATAGCCCTGCCGCAGCAGCAGCTCGGCGAGGTATCCGCCATCCTGCCCCGTGATCCCCGTGATCATGGCAACAGGCGGCCGACCCTGAGTCCTCGGCTCATCAACGGAAGAAAACGTCATCGGCCCTCGAATTTACTGCGCTGCCGGAGTTGCCTGTGCATGGGAGGCACCTCCCGTTTCGCAATACCAGCGATACACCTCCGAAATACCCCGTTCCAGCGACACGCCGGGACGCCAACCCCGGCTTGCAAGCCGCGATACATCGAGAAGCTTGCGCGGCGTCCCGTCCGGCTTGGTCGGGTCGGTCAGAATTTCACCCTCGAATCCCACGATCCGCCGGATGAGTTCCGCAAGTTCGCGGATCGTCAGATCCGTGCCGGAGCCGACATTCACATGCTCCTCTTCGGAATAGTTTTTCATGAGGAAGACGAGCGCATCGGCGCAATCCTCTACATAGAGAAATTCGCGCCGCGGCGTGCCCGTGCCCCAGATGGTGACGGAGGGTGCATGCGCCAGTTTCGCGGCATGCATCTTCGCCATCAGCGCGGGCATGACGTGAGAAGACTGCAGGTCGAAATTATCGCCGATGCCGTAAAGATTGGTCGGCATGGCTGAAATGAAATCGCAGCCATATTGGCGCCGATAGGCCTGGCACAATTTGATGCCCGCGATCTTGGCCACCGCATACCACTGGTTCGTGGGCTCGAGCGGCCCCGTCAGCAGCGCGTCTTCATGCAACGGCTGGGGCGCAAGCTTCGGATAGATGCAGGATGAGCCGAGAAAAAGCAGCTTCTCGACGCCGACGCGCCAGGCGGCGTTGATGAGGTTGGCCTCGATCATCAGGTTGTCATAGAGGAACTCGGCCGGCCGCGTGTCGTTGGCGAGAATGCCGCCGACGGTCGCCGCGGGAACAAAGACCGCCTGCGGCTTTGACGCCGCCATCCAGTCCTCA
>JAJXZC010000326.1 GCA_021780275.1 Pseudomonadota bacterium | reverse complement strand
CGTGAACTCGGACAATGGCGATCTCAATTTCGATCGCGGTGACCTGACCAACGCGCTTGCTCGCGTGACGGCGGACGTTCAGCTGAAGTGGCAGAACTACGGCGCGTTCATCCGCCCGACCGCCTACTACAACGCGGTCTATGCGAAGAACGATATGCAGTTCCGCGACCTCAACCATGACGGCCGTGGCCAACTCGAGTACCAGGCCAACGTCCTTGACGCCTTCGTCTATGGCAACTGGGATGTCGACGGTCACGCCACGACGCTGCGCGTCGGCAAGCAGGCGCTGAACTGGGGCGAAAGCATCTTCATCACCGGCGGCGTCAATGCCTTCCAGGCCTTCGACGTGACGGCGCTCCGCACCCCCGGCGCGGAACTCAAGGACGGCATGACGCCGATGCCGATGATTTACGGCTCCTTCGCCGTGAACGACGCGCTGACGCTCGAAGCCTTCTGGCAGTTCTCCTACGCGCGCACGGAACTCGATCCGGCCGGTTCGTTCTTCTCGACGGACGACATCACGGGCCGCGGTTCGCTGCCTGCTCTTTCGGCGCCCACGATCGACAATCCCGACTACGCAATCGCGCCCGGCGATCTTCTCGGTCTTCTCAGCGGCACCCCTGTGCCGATCGCGCTGCGCCGCACCGACGACACCGGCCACAGCGACACCAACCAGTTCGGCGTTGCCGCGCATTACTACGCGGAAGAAGTCGGCACGGGCACGGATTTCGGCCTTTATTTCGTGCGCTACTCGAGCCGTCTGCCTTATCTTTCCTTCACCAACGGCTCGACGACGATGGCGCAAAACTGCGCGACCATCGCGGCGGCAACGTCTAACACCGTGACCTGCGCCAGCGCACCGGGCGTAAGCGCCGCATTTGCATACGGCGCCAACCAGTCGACCTACTACTACGACTTCCCGACGATCAACACGATCGGCGCGAGCTTCAGCACCACGGTCGAAGGCGTGGCGGTTTCCGGCGAAGCGACCTTCTCGCCTGACATGCCCTTCGGCATCTATGACGGCGAAAACAACGCCGCGCAGATCGATGGCCTCGGCGCGACGCCCTACCTCTCCGGTGGCGCTTGCATCCCGCAGCTTGGATGTACCTTCAGCACGCTGCCTTATGCCCCTGGCGTCAACCAGTCGACGCTTGCGCATATCGATCTCGACGCCTGGCAGGGGCAGGCCGCCGCGATCCAGTCCTTCTCGACGACGGATTTCATTCCGCGCAATCTCGGTGCGGACAGCGGCGTCCTCGTCCTCAATGGCGGCTTCGTCTACGTTCCGGATGCAGGCAAGTATCCGCTGAACCGCACGGGCCCCGAGGGTGGTCTCTCGAACCCCTACGCCGCGGCTCTCCTCGCCGGCGGTGCGGGCAATCCGCAGTACGCGACGAGCTTCTCGTCGGGCTACCGCGCCCTGCTCTCGGTCGACTATCCGGGCGCGTTCGGCACGTCCGTCACCCTTTCGCCCAAGCTGGTCTGGCGTCATGACGTTCTCGGCTACTCGCCGGGTCCGAACACCGCCAACTATCTCAAGGGCCTGAAGGAAGCGACCATCGCCGTCGACGCGAAGTACCAGTCGATCAAGGCGACGCTCAGCTGGACGTCGAGCTTCGGCGCCGGCTGGTACAATGTGATGTCGGATCGCGACTACGCGACGGCGAGCATTTCCTACGCCTTCTGAGCAAAGAGCCGCACCCCTCGGGATGCGGTCAGATAACCAGCCCCGGGAAGTCCGCTTCCCGGGGCTTCTTTTTGTCTCGCTTGACGCGGACGCCCCGCTCCTGTTCAACACCCCCGAACGGAGCGGTTTCTCGGATGAAGACGGCAAAAAGCGGCAAGGCGCTGGTACTTTTCTCTGGCGGGCAGGACTCGACGGTCTGCCTGGCATGGGCGCTCGACCGCTTTGAAAGCGTGGAAACGGTCGGCTTCGACTATGGCCAAACGCATGTGATCGAGCTCGAATGCCGCGCGAAGCTTCGCGAGGAGCTGGCGCGCTTTCCCGGCTGGGGCGCTTCGCTCGGACCCGATCACACGATCTCGCTGCCGGAACTTGGCCGCATCAGCGAAACGGCGCTCACCCGCGACGTCGAAATCGAAATGATGGAAAGCGGCCTGCCGAGCACATTTGTGCCGGGCCGCAATCTCCTCTTCCTTACCTATGCCGCTGCGCTTGGCTATCGGCGCGGCGCAACCCATATCGTCGGTGGTATGTGCGAGACGGATTATTCCGGCTATCCCGACTGTCGCAACGACACGCTGCAGACACTTGGGCGCGCGATCAGCCTCGGCATGGACCGAGAATTCACCATCGAGACGCCCTTGATGTGGATCGACAAGGCCGCCACATGGACGCTGGCCGAAGAACTCGGCGGCAGGGCGCTGGTCGAACTCGTCCTCGAACATACGCATAGCTGCTATCGCGGAGACCGCACGCATCGCCACGACTGGGGCTATGGCTGCGGCGCATGTCCAGCTTGCGATCTTCGCGCCAAGGGCTACGCGGCCTGGGTCGCAGGCAAGGCCTGATCCCATGTATGCGGTGAGGGAAATTTTCTACACGCTGCAGGGCGAAGGCGCGAACGCCGGACGGCCTGCCGTGTTCTGCCGCTTTGCGGGCTGCAACCTCTGGTCGGGCCGCGAGCAGGATCGCGCCGATGCCGTCTGCACATTCTGTGACACGGATTTCGTCGGCACGAATGGCGAAGGCGGCGGCAAATTCGCCACCGCCGATGCGCTGGCCGATGCGGTGGAGCACACATGGAAAGCGGCCACGCGCGAGAACCGCTTCGTCGTCTGCACCGGCGGCGAGCCCTTGCTGCAGCTCGATGCGGCCCTCATCGACGCGCTCCACGCGCGCGGCTTCGAGATCGCAGTCGAAACCAACGGCACCATCGCGGCGCCCGAGGGCATCGACTGGATATGCGTCAGCCCCAAGGCAGACGCCGAATTGAAACAGCTTATCGGAGACGAGTTGAAACTCGTCTACCCTCAAGAAAAGGCGAAGCCCGAACGCTTCGAGAACCTCGCCTTCCGCTACTTCCTGCTTCAGCCCATGGACGGGCCCGATGCAGCGAAGAACACTGAAACCGCGACAGCCTATTGCTTGACGCATCCCAAATGGCGCCTGTCGCTTCAAACACACAAGATGATCGGTATTCCCTGATGCGTATCTATAAAGAGTTCTATTTCGATGCGGCGCATTTTCTTCCTTATGCGGAAGAAGGCCATCCGAACCGCCGCATGCACGGACATTCCTTCCGCGTCGTCGTCTGGCTGGAAGGCAAGCCCGCGCCCGAGACCGGCCTGCTGCACCATTTCGAAGATGTGGAGCGCGCGCTTCTGCGCGTCCGCGAAAAGCTCGACCATCGCCTGCTGAATGAGATCGAAG
Source organism: Pseudomonadota bacterium (assembly GCA_021780275.1). The sequence continues at coordinate 1,003 of JAJXZC010000326.1, read as the reverse complement.
GGCTTGAACAGCCGACGCTGGAGCGCATCGCCGCCTGGATCTGGCGCGACCTGGAACCAGCGCTGCCCGAGATCGCCCGCGTTGAAATTCACCGCGCCTCATGCCGCGAAGGCTGCGTTTACGACGGACCGGAGAAAGCCTGATGGCAAAAACACCGAAGACGAACAAGCTCTCGCAACTCGGACAGCAGGTTGCGACGCCCACCTCCCCGGAAGAGGCCGTGCCCGAGCGCGTGCCGAACCCGCAGGCCGACACGAATTATGTCGCCCGCTTCACCGTGCCCGAGTTCACCTCGCTCTGCCCGGTGACCGGCCAGCCGGATTTCGCGCATCTCGTCATCGACTATGTGCCGGGCAAATGGCTCGTCGAGTCGAAGTCGCTGAAGCTCTATATGCAGTCCTTCCGCAATCACGGCGCCTTCCATGAGGATTGCACCGTCGCCATCGGCAAGCGGCTGGCGAAGCTTCTCGCACCCCGCTGGCTCCGCATCGGCGGGTACTGGTATCCGCGCGGCGGCATTCCCATCGACGTCTTCTGGCAGACCGGCAAGCTCCCCGCCGGTGTCTGGGTGCCCGATCAGGGCGTTGCCCCTTATCGCGGACGCGGCTGATCAACCGGATTGCAGACAGAAACGAGGCATAAAAGCCTCTTGCGCTTGCCCTCGATTTTTATATCATCACCATTATGCCAAAAAAGATCGACCATGAAGCCCGCCGCCGCGACATAGCCGAAGCCGCCGTTCAGGTGATTGGCGAGCAAGGCATCGACAATGCGCGCCTGATCGATGTGGCCCGGGCCGCCGGGGCGACAACCGGCGCCATTACTCATTATTTCGACGATAAGAACGCGCTGCTGCTGGCGGCGCTCGATCATGTCGCCCAGCGCATCCTCCATGAACTGCATGCTGCCCCGACGCAGAACCCGATCAGCGTCGACAATCTGATCGCAAGAGCCTGCACCGTTCTGCCGATCCACGAGGAAGGCATGCGCGACTGGCGCGTCT
>JAJXZC010000821.1:2296-4407 GCA_021780275.1 Pseudomonadota bacterium | reverse complement strand
GCACACGCCGCCAACGACTTGAGGATCAACAGGATCGGGGCTGAAGTTGATATCGGACAGCGGAACCCATCCGCCCTTGTCGTGTCGCAGGTTGAAACACACTCTGAGCACCCTATATCGGATTTCAGCGTCGGTGATTGGTGATATCATGACGACCTCAAAGAAATAGCGTTCAAATTCAGCGCGGCGGAACGTCGGGCAAAAGCGCTCACGTTTTTTCGGGATTTTGACTAAACCTGTCGCCCAGTCGATCTCAGCTTCGTCGTAGAGCAATGCGAACATCGGCTCTTGATGAACCTCTTTTTTCACGAAGGCCCGCCGTAGTCGCTCCTTCGCCTGTTCAGACGGAAGATGCCGCTCCAAAATAGCCAGCCCTTCGGCTAGGGTGACCCGTTCAGATTCTTTGACCGTGGGCATAGCAATCGACGACCGAGAGCGATCAGGTTCCATGGCTGAAGACGATCTCCTTGCTCTGGCGCGTTCGACCGCGCGACCCAACTTCACAAAGGGATTATTTTCGGCCACTCTCGCGGCTTCCTCAAATCTCACCTGCATTTCCGCCGCCGCATCAAAATCAATTTTTGAGTCGCCCATCACGGCTGCCTCCCAAGCATATGATAAAAGATATTATCATATACGAATGCTCGCGCGGCAAGTGCGAAGGTTTTGAGGGATCGCCTCGCGTGTTCCCGCGAGGCCGGTTACGCGGTCACCTTGCGGGGACGACCCGGCTTGCGTTTCCCTGCGGGCGGCGGCGGGGCTGCAATCCCCTTGGTCTTCGCGCCCGTCATCGGCTCGGCCGCGACGGGTTTCTGGCGCATTTGTCCGAGCCCGACGCTCTTGGCCATGGCGGATCGTTGCGCCGCGTAATTGGGCGCGACCATGGGATAGGTCGGGCCTAAGCCCCATTTGGCGCGGTACTGCTCCGGCGTCATTCCGAGCGATGCAAGGTGTCGCCGCATAGATTTGAACCGTTTGCCGTCGTCCAGACAGATCAGATAGTCCGGCGTGACCGACCTGCGGATCGAAACCGCTGGCCTGGGCAGATCGATAGCAGTCCCGACGGTCCCCTCCGACGCTGCGGCCGTCTTCACCGCCGCATGCACCGCCTCAATCAAAGCGGGCAGCTCACCCACAGGCACGGAATTATAGGAGACGAACGCGGCCACGATCTCGGCGGCCACTTCTATAGCATCGGCTGTCGCCACAACTTCCCCCAAGCTCTCGACTTCGCTTGCAATCGCATACGCTTGGCCTGGCGTCGAGCTTCGCTTCACGCCTAGAGGTTGCCCCCGCAGGGAATGCGCGATTCCTGCACCGCTCGAAACTCGCGGTTGCGCCACCTTTTGAGACTCAGGCATCAAGAATGAGAGAGAGGCGTTTTCTCGCCTTCGGTTGAGATCCGTCGCCGCGTTGCGCGCGCTCTCCCATTCGTTCCTTTTCGAGAGGGCGCCCGCAAAAATACGAGCCGTCCAAGTACAGGCATTTCCGACCGGTTAGCGCCGGCACGCGCGGGGTAAGCTTGGCAGCGTACTTTACGTGTGCCGATGGGAGGGCGAAACGGATATGGCAGCGTTTCAAGCCTTGAGCCCGAAGAGGCAATGATCGCGCAACAAAATGCGGAGGTGTAACCTATGGGGATCAATTGCAGAATAATTTTGGGTGGAGAAAGTCGGCAAGAGCTTATATTGGTGGATATTCCATGCGTCGGAGAAAAACTAATTCTAGGCGTTAGGAACGAACAATACCGAGTTAGCCACACAAGACGTTTGGCAAATGCGCGCATGGGTATTGACCCAGACGTGCTTATCTTTACGAGGAAAGTTAAGGCCTCAGGCGGTAATCTAACTAATGCTAATTAGCGAATTAAAGATATAAAATCGCGAGGGCGCGGCAAAGTTCGTCACGGCTCGATATCGCCTATCCGCCCAGGCGCGGGCGCCGGATCGTCGCGCTAAGGTCGCCGCCCGCCGACGACGAATTCTCGGGTCATAGAGGACGGACCGCCAGGCATGTCGTCGTCTTCCCGACATGCGCGCAAGGCTGATGACAGGCCTTCGTTTGCCCTTCAACTCCCCCGTGAAGTTTTACTGATTCGCGTCGACAATAAT
>JAJXZC010000821.1:0-2286 GCA_021780275.1 Pseudomonadota bacterium | reverse complement strand
GCGAGTCATCGGGCAGCGGCCCTCGCGTACAGGAAGATCACTCGCCAAGCCTCATACTACTACTGCCCATTTTGCTTTAGGTATTCCTCCAGCTTTTTTAAAGCAGGATGAGTAGGTTCGTTAACTATTAATTCGTCCGCAAGCTTTCTCAGCGCCTCGTACGCATGGCAGGCATTTTCAGAATCTCGATCCTTTACCAACAAGGCAATACTGATCGCACGATCTACGACTTCTGTAATCCTGCCCATTGGTCATAACGCCCGTCTATTGTCCCGGCTTACATACACATTTCATCCTTTAATGGGCCGAAATTGTGAAATGGCGCGGCTTCATCATAAAGTAGGGTTACCGTGGGACGGCGTGTGCTGTTCGCGCCACACCCGCAAAATTTCAGCGCCGCATCGGGAGACGAAAAAATCAATTTATATATCAATGCCATAAGAGGAGAGATGAGATTATTAGTAACTCCCAAGCCCCCCCTCTTGACTCAGCCTTTTCGGAGCGCGAATCGGGCGTATTGTCGCCGCCGGCGAGCGCGCTTGTGGACTGAAGAGGAATCGTATCGGGAACGAACCAGAATCGACTCAGATGTTGGACCGGCAGATTTCCGCCGCCAATGCGAAGTCAAGAGGGGGGCTTGGGAGTTACTTCCATTGGGGGAGAGCGAAACCTGTTAATATTCAATCCGACCGTGTCCTGTGAAAAAAGAAAAATGACACTGGGCTCGTAGAAAGTCGCCGCACGCCCTTTCTGGCCTTCCCGTCGATGAAATCGCCCCATGACCGACCCCCTGCCCTTCTCCGCCCGCGACCCCGAAACTCGCCGCGCCCTCCAGCTCGACGCCTTGGCGGCCATCCTGCCCGCAGACCGGCGCGACCGGCTGGCGAAGATCGTGACCGACGACGACGTCGCCGCCTTGAAGCACCTCGCGCGCGAGGGGAGGGGGGAGAATTCGCTGCGCGCCCTTGCCTCCGACCTCGCCTATCTCGAAGCCTGGGCGCTAGCGGCGACCAGCGCCGCCCTGCCCTGGGCCGCCCCGAAGGCCTGCCGCTGAAATTCGTCGCCCACCACCTCTGGGACCCAGTCCAGCGCGAGGCCGATTCCGCCCACGGCATGCCGCCCGAGGTCGCAGAGGCGCTGACCGCCGCCGACGTCTTGCGCCTCGACGGCCCACACGCGCCCGCGACCGTCCGGCGACGCCTCGCCAGCTGGAGCACGCTGCACCGCTGGCGCGGCCTCCTCGGCTCGTTCGCCGCCGCGTCTTTACGCGCCGTGCTTCGCCTCGCCCTGCGCGCCAGCGCCCGGCCGCGCCGGCGCAAGAGCCGCCGCGCCGTCACCCGCGACATCCTCGACCAGCTTCTCGCCGTCTGCTCGACCGACCGGCTCGCCGATTGCCGCGACCGCGCGCTGCTCATGGTCGTCTTCGCCTCCGGCGGGCGTCGCCGCTCCGAAATTGCAAGTTTGCGCGTCGAACAATGCGTCGATGAAGAGCCGGTCGCGCTCGATCCCGAAGGCCCCGCCTCCGGCCGCCTGCCCTGCCTGGCAATCCATCTCGGCCGCACCAAGACGCAAGGCGCCGACGATGACGCCCGCGCGCTGCTGATCGGTCCGCCCGTCGAGGCGCTAAAACTCTGGCTCGAACGCGCCGACATCGCCAAAGGCCCGATCTTTCGCGCCATCGACCGCTGGGGCGCGCTCGAAGAGCGGGCGATCACCCCGCAGGCGGTCAATTTGATCGTTAAGCGGCGCTGCGCAATGGCGGGTTTGGATCCCGGCGAGTTCAGCGCGCACGGGCTGCGCTCGGGTTATCTGACCGAGGCCGCGCGCGCCGGCGTGCCGCTGCCTGAGGCGATGCAGCAGTCGCAACACCGCTCCGTCCAGCAGGCCGCGAGCTACTACAACGACGCCGAACGCCGACGCGGCAAGGGCGCGCGGCTCGCCCTCTGACGGGCATGAAATCAGGTTCGGTTCGCTCCGCCGCGACCGAAAAGACCTGAACCCGCGAAAGCCTCCTCGTTGTCGACTTCGGGTCAGTGGGAGATCCACCGAAAAAGCTGGATGATGGCGGCAAGATCGTATCTGCGGTTGAAGAGATATTCGAATTCCGCGAGATAGCGCGGCACATGCTTTTCGCGCACGGCTCTATATGTTCCAACCAAAGTGTCGATGGCGGTCTGAATCCGCGCATATTCGGCGGCGGGAACCTTTTTGGAGAGCAGGAAGGGTTGTCCCGATAGTCCATAGGAGGGACCCGTCCCCGGAGCGCAGCGCGGTCAACGCTCAGCG
>JAJXZC010000424.1 GCA_021780275.1 Pseudomonadota bacterium | reverse complement strand
GCTGGAAAGAGCCATCGCCGCCGCTGCGATGATGGGCGAGAGGAGCACACCGAACACGGGATAGAGGAGACCCGCCGCGATGGGAATTCCCGCCGCGTTGTAGATGAAGGCGAAGAAGAGGTTTTGGCGGATGTTGCGCATGGTCGCCTGGCTGAGGCGGCGCGCGCGGACGATGCCGGTAAGGTCGCCCTTCAACAGCGTGATGCCTGCGCTTTCCATCGCGACATCGGTGCCGGTGCCCATCGCGATGCCGATTTCGGCAGCGGCAAGCGCCGGCGCGTCGTTGACGCCGTCGCCCGCCATGGCGACGACGCGGCCCGCTTTGGTGAGTTCGTTCACCACGTTGGCCTTCTCATCGGGTAGAACCTCCGCCTTTACCTCATCTATGCCAAGGCGACGCGCGACGGCCTGCGCCGTCGTCGGGTTGTCGCCAGTCAGCATGACGATGCGGATGCCCTCCGCCTTCAGCGCCGCGAGTGCGGCAGGCGTTGTCTCCTTCACCGGATCGGCGATGGCGATGGCGCCTGCCAGCTTGCCGCCGACGGCTGCGAAGATCGCCGTCGCGCCATCCTGTCGCAAATTTTCAGCCCTCTTCGCGAGCGGCGCCGTCGCAATGCCGAGTTCTTCGAGATAATTCATATTTCCGATGGCCACGCGATTGCCTTCGACCGTGCCGATGGCGCCTTTGCCAGGAGGGGCGTCGAAATCGATCGCCTCGGAAAGTGTCAGTCCGCGCGCCTTCGCCGCAGCGACGATCGCATCGGCCAGCGGATGTTCGCTCGCGCGTTCGACGCTCGCCGCAAGGCGCAGGAGATCGGCCTCGGCAAAACTCTCTGCGGTCACAATGGCCGTCACCGAGGGCTTTCCTTCCGTCAATGTGCCGGTTTTGTCGATGACCAGAGTGTCGATCTTCTCCATGCGCTCCAGCGCTTCCGCATTTTTGATGAGAACGCCGAGACCCGCGCCGCGACCGACGCCGACCATGATCGACATGGGCGTCGCAAGTCCGAGCGCGCAGGGGCAGGCGATAATGAGTACCGCGACGGCGGCGACGAGGCCGAAGGTGAAGCGCGGCTCGGGGCCGAAGACCGACCATGCCGCGAAGGCGATGATGGCGATGAGGATCACCAGCGGCACGAACCAGCCGGCCACGCGGTCGGCGAGGCGCTGGATCGGCGCGCGCGAGCGCTGTGCGTCGGCGACCATCTGCACGATGCGGGCGAGCATGGTTTCGCGTCCGACCTTCTCGGCGACCATAACGAAACTGCCGGATTTGTTGAGCGTGCCAGCGATCACCTTTGCGCCGGGCTCTTTCGTCACCGGCATGGCCTCACCTGTCACCATTGACTCGTCGATGGCGACGCGGCCTTCGACGAGACTTCCGTCGACGGGGATGTTTTCGCCGGGACGGACGCGCAACCGGTCTCCGACATGGACCTCGTCGAGCGGCACTTCCTCGTCCTCACCATCGGCGCGGATGCGTCGCGCGGTCTTGGGCGCGAGGTCGAGCAAGGCGCGGATGGCGCCGCTCGTCTGTTCGCGCGCCCTGAGTTCGAGCACCTGACCGAGCAGCACAAGAACGGTGATGACGGCCGACGCCTCGAAATAGACCGCGACCGCACCGTTCATGTCGCGGAACGTCGGTGGGAAAATGCCAGGCGCGAGTGTCGCGACCACGCTGTAGCTCCAGGCAACGCCGGTGCCCATGGCAATCAGCGTGAACATGTTGAGGTTGCGCGTGAGGAGCGATTGCCAGCCGCGCAGGAAGAAGGGGCAGCCCGCCCAGAGCACGACCGGCGTCGCCAGCGCGAGCTGGATCCAGTTGGTGAGCGTCGTGCCGAGCGACATGGTGAGGCCGGTCAGGTGCCCGCCCATTTCGAGCAGGAAGACGGGGGTCGTCAGCATGAGGCCGATCCAGAAGCGGCGCGTCATGTCGATGAGTTCGTGGTTCGGCGTGGCTTCGGCACTCGCGACCAGAGGCTCGAGCGCCATCCCGCAGATCGGGCAGGAGCCGGGGCCGATCTTGCGTATCTCCGGATGCATCGGGCAGGTGTAGATCGTACCTTCGGGTTGGTGCTCCGGTTCCGCCGGATGCAGATATTTCTCCGGGTCGGCCCTGAACTTCGCTTCGCAGCCTGCCGAGCAGAAATACCAGGTTACGCCCTCATGCTCGGCGCGATGCTTCGCCGTCGCAGGATCGACTGCCATGCCGCAAACCGGGTCCTTCGTCGGTCCTGTCGCCGCGCCATGGGCGTGGTGATGCTGATGTCCTTGCCCGCCGCCGCAGGACTTGCTTTCGGTGTGCGAAGTCATCGCTGTCCTCTTTCGAACCTTCTCGTCAGGACAGGCACCCTAGACCTTCCTGTCACTGGAAGGTCAAGCGCGACCGCGGAGCAGCCCGTGATTTTCCTGAAAATGCCTATTTTATCGACAAGATGCTTTTGAATTACGCAATAAAAACAATGACTTGCTTCATGGGTTGGAAAGGGAATTGCGGTAAATATCGAGTCATGCCGCATTTTGCCCGGGGTCATGCCGCCGGGGCCTGGCGTTTTTTTCGAGTGAGAACGAGCGCAATGACGAGACAGCAGAGGCTCGCCCAGCTTTCGAAGGTTGAAGGAGCGGGGGCGCATGTGCCCGCCGACATGTCCTCGCCCGAGGTCTATCGCGGCATGTTTGAGCACGCCATCTGGGGGATCTTCCAGACGACGTCAGACGGACATTATCTCGCCGCCAATCCGGCGTTGGCGCGCATCTACGGTTATGACTCGCCTGCCTGCATGCTCGATGCGCTGACCGATATTGGCCGCCAGCTTTATGTCGACCCGCATCGCCGCGATGAGTTCGTGCGCCTCATGCACGAAACGGGCGTTGTCTCCGGCTTTGAGTCGCAGGTCTATCGCCGCGACGGCGAGGTAATCTGGATTTCGGAATGCTGCCGCGAGGTTCGCTCGGCTGCGGGAATGCTTCTCTATTACGAAGGCACGGTGGAGGACATTACCGTCCGCAAAAGGGCCGAGCGCGATTTGCAGATGGCCAAGGAGCAGGCGGAAGCCGCAAACCGCGCCAAATCAGCATTTCTCGCCAATATGAGCCACGAGCTTCGGACGCCGCTCAACGCGATCCTCGGCTTTGCGCAGATCCTGCGCGACGGGATTCTGGGGCCCCTGGGCGAGCCGAAATATCAGGAATATGCGGGCGACATCTATCGCAGCGGAAAGCATCTTCTCGATGTCATCAACGACATTCTCGATCTGACGAAGATCGAAGGCGGCCATCTGAAGCTTGACGAACAGGATGTCGATGTCGGCAATGTCTTCGCCGCCTGCGAGCGGCTGGTCGCGGAAAGCGCGAAGTCGGCAGACGTCGACCTCAAGGTCATAAGCCCTGTTGTCCCGGTGACGCTCTTCGTCGATCCGACGAGGCTCACGCAGATCCTGCTCAATCTCCTGTCGAACGCGATCAAGTTCACGCCCGAGGGGCGCAGCGTTCAGCTCTCCATGAACCTTGCAGCCTCGGGCGATGTCCTGATGGTGGTCGAGGATACGGGCATCGGCATGACGGCGGACGAGATGGTGCAGGCGCTCCAGCCCTTCCAGCAGATCGACAATTCGCTGGCCCGCCGCTACGAGGGCACCGGCCTCGGCCTCACCCTGACGAAGCTGCTCGCCGAAATGCATGACGGATCGCTGAGGCTTGAAAGCGAGCCGGGGCACGGCACCAAGGTCACCGTTTCGCTTCCCGCGCGGCGGGTGATGGTGGAAAGCCAGTTCTAAAATTTAGGCAGCGAGGGGACAATTGGGCGCGATATAGGCGACATGCCCAATAAATAGCCACTCCTTCACATCCAGATGCCTGCCCAGCCACTCTTTTCGCGGCTTCGGCACTGGCACCGCTCTTGCTCTCTATCTTCCCAAGCGATTGGCGCGTGATGCGCCATGTAAACGGGGAGTTGCTATGCCAGGGGCCGTCTTCGACGAAATGGGCCTCAGCGACCACGAGGTTCGCAATGCCTATGCGACTCTGCGCGACTGGCTGAGCGAAACCCCGCCGGAGGTTCTTTCGCTGCGCCGCGAGGAGGCCGAAACCTTCTTCCGCCGCATCGGCATCACCTTCGCGGTCTATGGCGAGGGTGGCGACCCTGAGCGCATCATTCCCTTCGACATCATTCCCCGCATTCTCGAAGCCGCCGAATGGCGCCAGATCTCGGCGGGCCTCGTCCAGCGTGTGAAGGCGCTCAATGCCTTCATCGCCGATATCTACGGGCCGCAGGAAATCATGCGGGCAGGCATCATGCCGGCCGACCATGTGCTGCTGAACGAGACCTATCGCCATATCATGCAGGGCGTGCATGTTCCCGCCGGCATCTATACGCATATCTCCGGCATCGACATGGTGCGCGTGGGGCCG
>JAJXZC010000093.1 GCA_021780275.1 Pseudomonadota bacterium | reverse complement strand
TGAGGCGCGCCTGGTTCTTGCTCGTTATGCGACGGCGCTTCTTCTTGTTTTTCTTGTTGTCCCAGGACGCCAGCAACCGGAGCCCTTCGATCGTCTTCTGATCGGCCTTCAGCAGACGTGCGACGCTGAGCGCCGCGATTGCCGTAGCGCGGACAATCGGCAGCAACGTTTCCGGGTCGTGCGGGGAGGCGTGCAGCGGACTATGGGCGGCCGCGCCCGTGCGACGCTCCTCGTCCCGCCGCGCGACGATCTGTTCCTGCTCCAACGTCAGGCCGCGCTCGACCAGCGCCGGATCGAGGAAAGCCGCCAGCGTCGAGAAGTGTTCGACCGGAACCGCATCCGCACGCACGAGATAGCTCGCGAGCAGACGCAGGTTGTCGCAATAGCCCTCGATCGTGACGGGCTTGAGCGGCTTCCGGCGTTCGCCGAACAGGTCGACCTTCGTGGCCCTGGCCTTCAGCCGCTCGATCTCGGGGAGCAGCGAGGGCGGGAAGTCGGCCCACGACAGGCCCTTCTCTATCTCCTCGAACGGGTTGGCGATCCGCGGGAAGGGGCCCCCCTCGATCGCGACCGCCGCGTTCCATGCGCGGCGCGCGCGGTGCCACCTCTCTCTGAGGTTCTGCTGCGTCGACTGCTCGTCGAGGTAGCGAAGATATTCGTCGAAGGTCTGCTGCGTCACCGCCGGGGGCTCGATCGCCAACGTCGTACTCCGGCTCGCGAGCTTGCAGAGGTCGATCGCGTATTTGCGGTCGAATCCTTTCAGCAGATCAACCCACGCGGGCGAGGGCGGCATGCGGCGGCGGCGGTCGACGGGGATGCCGACATGCTCCAGCGCCTTGCGCAGGCGTGTCTTGGAGTTGGCGAAATGCTGGTCGGAGAGGCCTGTGAGCGCGGGCTTGGCGTAGCGTTCCGCCGCGCGAATTGCGGTGGGGTTGGCGTCGAGTTCGCTGGCCGCCCGCCCAACGCATTTGGCGAAGGTCCGGATGGACGAGGACCAGGCAGTTTTCGTCTTGGCGTCGAGCGTATCGGACGCCCTGACGGCGTCGATCACACCCTGGAGCGACCTCGGCGGAACATTCATGTTTCCCATTGTGACCTCCTGAAGTATGATCTGCGATGTCTGGTGATGACTTGACCTGAATAATACACGAAATTGTTAGACTGTGTGAAAAGATATTCGGGACTTAGATTATCATACCTTATAACAATACGCTATTCTATGAACTATATTCATGACAGATACTGCCGTGCGCTGCCCGCCGTCACGTCGTCAGGCTCGCCTCATACGCGGCGACGCTCGCCGCCGGGATGCGCAGCGTGCGGCCGAACTTCGTGACCTGCAGGCAGCCGGACGCGATGATCCGGAACACCTGGCGCTCGGAGAGCCGCCACCTTTCGGCAAGTTCGGGCGTGGTGTAGAAAGCGGGGGCGGGCGAGATGGAAGCGGACAACTCGTTCATGATGATCTCCTCGTCGGGTCTACGCAGATCGGAAGTCCTGGTCGGGCGCAGACAGTCGGCGAAGGAAACGCCGGTTCGCAGATTCCGGAAAGGCCAAAATTCGTCAGCGGTCTAGTTCTGCTACCAGGCGCTTGCCGGACCCCGGAGCCCCGAGGGCGGCGCCCCGGAGACAGCGGGCGTCGGGCTACTTCTTCTTCGCCGCCTTCGCGATCAGCTTCATCAGCGCCTCCTCCTGACCAGCCAGACCCCGGCCGAACTCCTGCGCGCCGAATTTCAGCAGCCCCGACCTGTAGGCGGCGTACTGCTTCGGCTTCAGGTAGAGGAGCACGACTCGCGTCTTCTTGACCGGCGTCTTGCCGGCGAGCGCCAGCTTCAACTCGCGGTCCGTATGCGTGCGCGCGAGATCGAGCAGCCAGGTCGCGGTCTTCGGCGTCACGAACTTTGCGATCCGCGCCAGCCGCGTCCAGCCGATCTTGCCGAGTTCCTTGTCGTCGACCGGCAGCGGGTCGAACGTCCGGGAAATGCCGATCAGATAATAGCCTGTCCTCCGCTCCAGACCTGGCAGCCCCATCAACGATTTGAACAGAACCTTGTCCTCCTCCTGCGCCTTGCGCAGGAGACGGCCGAGGTCGAGGAAGGAACTGTCGAGCCTGGCGAGCATCGCCGTCGCCCTGTTGTAGATGTCGAGTTGATATTGATCCATTTCTATTCTCCGCTGTTGGGTAGAGAATAGAATTCTGGCTTGTGGCCGAAGCGTACAAAGTGGATATTGCTTGATGCATTTTGATATTGGTTGGATGGTAAATTTACGAGCGCCGTTTCGCTTCAATGCATTGATCGCACTTGACTCGCGAAGGCGCCTGCAGACATAAATCCGACGCCTGTAATCTTCGCAGCAGATGGGCCGCTAGTTCATGCGGACAGGCGCACGGAATGTGCGCCCCTCTCAGACAGCGCACTTCATTCATGGAGGCGCGCATGGGACGCTCAGACGAACAGATCGAAGTCGCAATTGGTATAGCGCCGACAGCCGACGCCGGCGAGGCGTTCGGGCTCGACGGCGGATACCGATATGTATCTCCGAGCGGGCGCGTAAAAATTAACAGAACGCGGGCCGCAGCGCGTGTCGACCGTCTTGCGCAGCTCGACAACGAGATCATGGCTCTCAGCGACGACGGCGTCTTCGGCCGCCTCGAACATCTCGTCCGGGAGGTCAATTTCACCTATCTCGATTGCGGCGGCCTGCTCAACCGCATCAAGCAAGAGAAGCTCCTGGGCGGCATGGCCGAATTCAGGGCATACGTTCAGGACAAGCTCGGGTTCGGCTACGACAAGGCGATGCAGCTGATCCGCGTCTACAAGGCCGTCTCCGCCGCCGGAGTGAGCTGGGATCAGATCAAATCGATCACCTGGACCAAAATGCGCGTGCTTGAAAATGTTCTATCCAAGAACACAGCGGATCACTGGCTCGGCATGGCCAGCACGCTATCAGTGATCGAACTCACGGCGGCGGTCCGTCAGGGCTGCGACGCAGGCAAGTCGCACAAAGGCAATGCTGCAAAACGGCGATCGTTCAGGCTGCAGGCGGATCAGGCGAAAGTCGTCGAAGCCGCGATCACCAAACAATTGGCCGAGCAGGACGACAACGATAAAGCGGCCGCTCTGGCGCGCATCTGCATGCAGGCGCTGGAAAACGACGACCTCGAATTGCGGCTGACGTCTCTCGACCAGCCGGCGTTGCGTGAGGCTGCGGAACTCGTTCTGAAGTTGCTCGGCAGGGAAACCGCCTATGTCATCATGAATGACATATTCTGCGTCGAAGGCCCTGGTGGAATTGCCGACGCGGAGACGCAATAGGGAAGGAGACGCAATAGGGAATTTGTACACGTGTCCAATTCTGAATGCGCAATGTCAGGGATCGCGTCGTTGTGCGACGTTCAAGAGCATAGCATCGCTCAGCCCTCGCGCAGCACCTGCAGAAGGTATCCGCCATAGCCGCTCTTCGCCAGTTTGGTCGCGGCGTCCTTCAGGGCCTGGGCGTCGATCCAGCCCTGCGAATAGGCGATCTCCTCAAGGCAGGCGACGCGCTGGCCCTGCCGTTGCTCGATCGCCTGCACATATTGCGCGGCTTCGAGCAGGGATTGCGGCGTGCCGGTGTCGAGCCATGCGAAGCCGCGGCCAAGGCGCTCGACATGCAGGCGTCCGGCCTCCAGATACGCCCGGTTGAGGTCCGTGATTTCCAGCTCTCCGCGCGGCGAGGGCTTCAGACGCGCGGCGATCTCCGGCGCACGCGAATCATAGAAATACAATCCCGTCACCGCCCAGTTGGATTTCGGGGAAGCAGGCTTTTCCTCAAGCGAGATCGCGCGTCCGGCGGCGTCGAACTCGACGACGCCATAGCGTTCCGGATCGGTGACATGATAGGCGAACACGGTCGCGCCGCCGCCGCGCGCGCTTGCCGATTTCAGCGATTCCGTCAGACCGTGGCCGTAAAAGATATTGTCGCCGAGCACGAGGACCGAGTTGCGGCCTTCGACGAAGGACGCGCCGATGGTGTAGGCCTGCGCCAGGCCTTCGGGCCGGGGCTGCTCGGCATAGGAAAATGAAACGCCCCATTGTTCGCCGGAGCCCAGCAGCCGTCTGAACGAGGGCAGGTCGTCCGGCGTCGAAATGATCAATATCTCGCGCACGCCTGCAAGCATCAGCGCCGACAGCGGATAATAGATCATCGGCTTGTCGTAGACGGGCAGCAATTGCTTGGAGGCGGCCAGCGTCATCGGGTGAAGGCGGGTGCCCGAGCCGCCGGCGAGTACGATTCCGCGCATGTCCGATACTTTCATGTCAACCGATCAGGCGATCGATGCAGGTGGTCAGGGAGTCGCGCCAATGCGCCAGTTCGACGCCATAGACACGGGAGAGTTTCGCCGTGTCGAGGCGGGAATTGGCCGGCCGCTT
>JAJXZC010000235.1 GCA_021780275.1 Pseudomonadota bacterium | reverse complement strand
GGCCTTGCTCGCTGTCTCGATGATGTCGCTCTCGGCCTTGTCGACCAGGTCGAGAACCGAGCGCGCGCCGGCCAGAACATCGTCGAGCCAGCCGTCGGGATTGCAGGACTGGGCCTTGAGGGCGACGGCATCGGCGGCGAGGGTCGTGACAGTGCGGCGCACGGCCGCCGTGTTGAAATCCGCGGACCCGGCCACCAGTCCGACCAGCAGACGCACCTGCGCTCGCACGCCATCGACCAGCGCCACACGTTCGCGGGCGCGGCGGCGGTCGTCGTCGGCGGGCGGGGCGAGATCGTCGAGCGAAACGTTGAGCACCCGGGCGATCGAGGCCATGGTGCGGAAGGTGCCGTCCTTCTTGCCGGTCTCGATTTCCGAAAGATAGGCCGGGCTTATTCCGGCGGCGCGCGCCAGCGCGACCGCCTTGAGGCCGCGCACCTCACGCCAGACGCGCACGGGATTTTCGCCATCGGCGATCCTGTGCGCCACCGCCGCCGGCGCGCCGGTGCCGCCGCCGAGGCGGTCGGCCAGCGCCGCATGTGTACGATCGAGTTCATCGGCCGCGCGGCGGACGCGCATCAGCGTTTCATATTCGTCAGCGGGAACGACGACGAACTGAACCCTGCCATCCGCGCCGAGAATACGCTGGTGCGTCTTGTCGCCTGATACGTTCGCGGAACGATCGGATTTGGAATCGGACGTGGAAGTGGTGTTCACGAGACTTCGCTCCAGCCTGTCGTCCGGTCCGGTCCGGATTGTCGTTATCACATGCCGGTCAGATATCCGATTCGCGCCGCTTGCGTCACGGCTTGCCGGTTCATGTGAACGGAGATGATAGACCGGGCGAGGGATCGCTGCATAGCGGGGAATAAGGTCGGTGCATGACCTTCGCGCGATGCATTCGCGCATGCGGAACGCCGGTGTCCCGCCGTGGTACGGCGCCGCGCGCGCCGCGTCCCGCACTTGCGCGGCTTCGCCTGTAAACTCCGTGGACGGAGTTCTAGCTGCGCCAGCGCAGCGTCACCGGCTTGACCGGATTCTGGAAGGGCCGCCCCTGTTCGAGTGCGTCCGCCCATTCGCCTTTCAGGCGGTGATACCATTTCGCCTGAACGTCGGAATCGTTGATGAGCATGAGCCTCGGGTCGAAGCGCAGACCTTCCTGCTGAAGGTTCACCATGTCGCGGTCCTGTCCAAGGAAGGCCCGCATGAACTGCCTCAAGATTGGCTTGGCGACCGTGAGGAGTGGCATGGTCCAGTAGAAGGACTGGGTGATCTCCGTCGTATTCTCGTCGACCGGCGTCACGCTGGTGAGCCCGACCAGGCGATGGCGGCCCGCAGTGATGCGCTCGATGCGAATGCCCGGCAGGCGGAACGAGATTTCGGTTCTCGGCTTGCCGCCGAGGATCTTGTAGGCGAAGGAGTTGCTTGAGGGCGTGTGCTCCACCATGGCGAAGCCCAATTCCGCCGGCGCGAAGTCCTTGGCCTTTTCGTGGATCGATGCCCTTGTGCGCCAATACCAGGAGCGGTGGACGAAGGGTCCATGCGCGGGATCCATGAGGCCAACCACGGCATGGTCGACATGACACGAAAAGATCATGCTTTCACGAATATCGGGCGCGCGTCCCTCAAACCCGGGAATGGCGGGCGGCTCGTGCGTCGGGGGGAGGTCTGCCCGCTTTTCCTCGGCCATGTAGACCCAGACATTGCCGTTCGCCTCGCGTGCCGGGTAGCGGCGAACGCGGATACGCGAAACTTCCATATCCTGGCCCGGCACGAGCGAGGGGATTTCGGCGCAGACGCCGTCGATCCCGAATTTCCAGCCGTGATAGGGGCATTCGATGGCGCTGTGACCGCAACCGCTGGTCGCGGCGTCGTAAAACTTTCCCGCCGACAGCGGAACGCCGCGATGCGGGCAGATGTCGCGCAAGGCGTAGACTTCGCCCTCCTCGGTCCGGCCGATGACGACCGGCTCGCCGAGAAGCACCTTGTGCGCCATGTCACCGCGCTTGAGCGCTTCGCCCGGCATGGCGAAATACCAGATATCCCTGAGAAACATAGATGTCCCGATCCAGCGGTTGCGTGGGCGCGATTATGCGCGAGCGGGCGGCATGTGAGCCAGAGCAGAAAGGTCGCAACCCAGTCTTGAGTAATGGACGCCATTTCCGGAGGACCGGCCCGCGTCATCGGTCGGCGTTTATGGTGCGGATTGTAATCGGCTCACGCAGGCTGATGTTGAAGGCGATCTGGATAAATCCTCGAATTCTACTTCTGTGGTGATTATTTTGTTGATTTTGAGTGTAGTATTTGACTGTTTGCATGACTATTGATGCTTGGTGCCGTCGTTGATATAAGAGCCGGCGTCTTTTACGCGAATATAGAAAAAATCGGTGGTGATGCTGTTCCGTCCGGGAGCAGGATTTGTGTCAGAGGGACAAGATGAACGAAAAGACGGGACTGATCGGAATGACCGCGGATATCGTCTCCGCCTATGTCGGTCACAATGTTGTGGCCCCCGGCGAACTTTCGGGCCTCATCCACAAAGTCTTCGAAGCCCTCTCTCAGGCGGATGAGGGCAAGGTCAAGGCGCCAGCCGAAAAGCTGGAGCCCGCCGTCGCCGTTCGCAAGTCGATCACGCCCGACTATCTCATCTGCCTCGAGGACGGAAAGAAGTTCAAATCGCTGAAGCGCCATCTCAGGACGCATTACGATCTGAGCCCGGAAGAGTACCGGGAGAAATGGAACCTTCCGCGCGACTATCCGATGGTGGCGCCGAATTACGCCCAGGCCCGCTCCAAGCTCGCCAAGAAGATGGGTCTGGGTCAAAAGGGTCGCCGCAGCACCGGCCGTCGCGGATCGCGATAACATCGCAACAGTTTGACCGTCATTGCCCTGCCGCCGGCATCGCCGCGATGCAGCATGCTTGCAATGGTGTCCCTCCCGACTCATCATTTGCGAAATGATTCGCGCTGACCTCCGGTCCGCGTGCATCCGGAGGAGGGGACCCTGACCGAAGCCGCCGAGGCCATTCGCGCCCAGTTGATCGTTCCCGAGCAACGGGAGTTGTTCGACTACTGGTGTTCGAAATGCCCCGACGAGGGGTTTCCGACACGCGCCGACATTCAGCCTGCTGAACTCAAATCGGTCCTGCCGTCGCTCAGCCTGTTCGACGTACTCGACGGCGGGCCGCTGCGCCTGCGCGTCAGGCTGGCGGGAACGCGGCTCAGGGATTATCTCGGCGTCGAAACGACGGGCCGTCTCGTCGAGGAATTCGATCTCGACGACCAGCGGGCCTATTGGGAAGCTGCCTATCGCGAAGTGGTCGAGGCCCGGCGTCCGGCACAGGGGGTCGTGCCGCTCACACCCTGGAAATCTCCGGATGTGTTCCAGTTCTGGCTGCGCCTGCCTCTTGTCGACGCGGCGGGGCGCATCGCCATGGTTTTCGGTCACGACGCCTTCCTGCATTCGGAAAAGGCGCATGCTCTGGCCGGCCGGTCCAATCTGCGGATCGCTTGAGCCCGACGGGGCGGACGGGTCAAGATAGAGACCCTTTCAGCGGTTTCGGGATGCGACCATGACCATGCCTTTCTCCTTTGCAATGCCGCGCCGTCATGCCTTCGTCCTGGTTGCCCTGGCCTTTTACCTTTCATTGAGCGTTCTCGCTTTCGCCGCGCAGGCCGCGACCGCGCGCATCGAAGAGGGCAGCAAGGTTCTGGCCGCAGGCGAGTCGGCTGAATTCAGGATCACGCCCCGGACCGAGGTTTCCGCCGATCTCAGCGTCTCATGCGATGTGAGCTCGGGTGGAAGTGCCAGCATCATGTTCGACGGCGAGCATTACATTCCGCTTTCAGAACCTTCGGTCGGCGAGGTGCTGACATTTTCGGCCGGAGAAACGAGGCATTTCGATCTCGTCGGGTCCGTCGAGAAGAATGAGGGCGACGCCTATATCGCGTTTTCCTTCACCGGCGCGCCCACCGCCATGTGCTTTCCCGGCATGGACTGCGCCACCGGCGCGGGAGCGAGCGCGAAGAATGTGAAGGTCGTCTGCCGGAACGCGAATTAAGACTAGAAATAACGGATCAGCATGACGACCGGAGCAATCCAGTCCGGCGTCGGCAGGGCGCGCGCGGGCGCTCCGGCTTCCGGCGGCACGAGCATGTAACGTCCGTCCGCAGATGAAATGAACCGGCCGAAGCCGCTTGCTTCGCCGTCGACCTCCACGATGCAGTCCCGGCCGAGCGCGCGGTCGGCGAATTCCGGCGGCAGCCGGTCGGCGATGAGAAGGTCGCCGGCGCGATAATCGCCGAGATTTTCGCGGACCCGCAGGGCGACCGGGTTGCGGGCGGGCGCGTCGAGCAGCACGACCTCGTCGCCTTCGGCAAGGGCGGAATCGAAGGCGCCCCGGCGTCCGAGCTGGCCGACGCAGGGG
>JAJXZC010000260.1 GCA_021780275.1 Pseudomonadota bacterium | reverse complement strand
TCCGCATCCAGAGCCTGAGATCGACCAGCGCGACAACGACCATGATGCCGGCGCCCAGGACGAAGCGGATCATCTGCTTCAAGGCCCAGGGCGAAAAGCTGCCATCCGCCACCGAATAGAGCATGGAGAAGCCCATCGAGGATATGAAGGCGAGCAGCAGCATACAGCCCCAGCAGAATTCCATCAACTTGTCGCTGATGCGCATTTCGCGGCCGGTAAAGCGGCGCAGGTCCAGCATCACGCCTCCTCCACATCGCCGCGCGGCATATAAGCCTGCGGCCGCGCAAGATTTCGTTTCTGCACTTCGAGCATGATGTCGCGCGCAGCGGGCGCTGCCGCGCCCGAGCCCGAACCGCCATGCTCGATCACAAGCGCCATCGCATATTTCGGGTCTGCAACAGGCGCGAAACAGATGAAAAGCGCGTGGTCGCGCAGACGCCATTCCAGCGTATCGTTCTTGCGGACGCCGGAGTCGCGCTCGGCCATGCTGATGCGGCGCACCTGCGCCGAGCCCGTCTTGCCCGCGAGTTCCATGCCGACTTCGGTGATACGCGCGCGATAGGCCGTGCCGCCCGGCTCATTCGACACGCCGTTCATGCCACCTTGCACGATCTTCAGGTGCTCGGGATCGACATCCATCCTGGGCGCCTCCGGCTTGGGCAGCAATTGCCCGCCGACGGCCCGCGTCAGGTGCGGCTTCACCGCATAGCCGCCATTGGCCAGACGAGACGCCATGACCGCGAGCTGCAGCGGCGACGTCAGCAGAAAGCCCTGCCCGATGCCGGTGATGAGCGTTTCGCCTTGCTGCCAGCTCACGCCGGTCGTCGCGCGCTTCCAGTCGCGGCTCGGGACGATGCCTTTCTTCTCGCCGGGAATTTCGAGATCGTAGGTCTCGCCGAGCCCGAAGCGCTTCGCCACCTTCTCGATGGCGTCGATGCCGATGCGCTTGGCCAGATCGTAGAAATAGACGTCGCAGGAATGCTTGAGCCCGTCATGCATGTTCATCGCGCCGTGCCCCTCCTTCTTCCAGCAATGGAAGAGGTGGTTGCCCAGCGCATATTTGCCGTTGCAGCCGACAGTGTGGTTTGGGTCGACGCCCGCTTCGAGCGCGGCAATCGCCGTCATCGTCTTGAAGGTGGAGCCCGGCGGATAGAGACCCGCAATCGCCTTGTTGGTCAGCGGCTTGTAGGGGTTGTCGACCAGCATTTTCCACTGGTCCTGACTGAGCCCCATATTGAATTCATTCGGATCGAAGGCCGGTGTCGAGACGAAGGAAAGTATGTCGCCGCTATGGATGTCCATGACGACGGCACTGGCGGATTCCTCCTTGAGGCGCTCGCAGGCAAACTTCTGGATTTCCATGTCCAGCGTCAGCACGATTTCCGCGCCGGGCTTTCCCTGATCCTTCGAGAGTTCGCGAATGACGCGGCCATAGGCATTGACCTCGACATGGGTCGCGCCGGCTATGCCGCGCAGATCCTGATCGAATGTCTTTTCGATGCCGCTCTTGCCGATGCGGAAGCCGGGCAGCTTCAGCAAGGGCTGCTCGTCGTCGGCATCTTCCATCTCCTTGTCGGAAACGGGGCCCACATAGCCGACGACATGGGCAAGTTCCATCGCATAAGGATAGTATCGCGTCTCGCCGACATCGGGCTGAACACCGGCAAGGTCCGGCTCGTTGATATTGACCTGAGCGAATTGTTCCCAGGTCAGGTCTTCGGCGACCGTCACCGGCATGAAGCGCGGCGAGCGGTCGATATCCCGCATGATCTTCTTGCGGTCGAAAGGCGTGATCGCGACGATGCGCGAAAGCCTGTCCAGGGTCTCGCCGATATTCGGCGTCTGCTCGGCGACGAGCACGGCGCGATAATTCTGCCGGTTGGAAGCAAGCACACTGCCATAGCGGTCGACGATGCGACCACGCAGCGGCGCGAGAAGACGAACGTTGATGCGGTTTTCTTCCGCCAGCATCTGGTATTCGTCAGACTTGAGAATCTGCAGATAATACATCCGCCCTGCCAGAACGACGAAGGCAGCCGCCTGCGCTCCGCCAAGCACCAGCGTGCGCCGGGTGAAGGCCTGATAGCGGGAACTGTCTCTGCCGTCGATCTGCATGTCTCGTCCCGATTTCCCCCTAGCCCGACGGAAGGATGCGGCGCTCGATGCGCCCGAAGATCCAAGCAAAAAGCGGAAACAGCGCGACCGTCACGAAAAGATGCCAGGCGATCGGGCCGATCGGAAGAAAGGCGCCATAGAAAAGCGATGCCGCGCCCCAGCCGATGAAACCGGCGAAAATCGCCGCCAGCAGAAAGCCGAACCAGAAAACCGAGAATGGCGCGTTCATGCCGAGAAAGCGCTGCGTCAGCACGATGATATAGGTCAGCACATAAGCGAACGCCCAGAGCCCGATGGGCCCGCCCGACAGAAGATCGGACAGCAGGCCGACCAGGAAGGCCGCATAGACCGGGAACATTTCAGGCCGCACGACCGCCCAGTAATAAATCGCCATCAAGCCGAAGGCGGGCATGACCGCAGTGCCGAAGATACGGCCGACGGGGACGAAAGACAGCAGCACGCAGACGAGCCCCATGACGAAGGGCAGCACCGTCAGGACGATGCGACCCGCGCGGGCCCCCGGTGTCGGCGTATAGGATTCGAGCTTGGCCATCACTCGGTCCCCGGCGTGTCTTGCGTGCCGGGCACCACATCTTCTTCCGGCGGCGGCACCTGCTCCTCCGCGTCGGGCACGGGCTGCATCGTCGCGGCGGAGGGCGCTGAATCGGGCGGAAGCACCTGCGGCTGCGGCGCGGGCTGCGTTTCGGGCTTTTTCGCGACACGCGCAGCAGGTTTGGCGGGCTTCGCGGGCGCGGGCGCCGTGTCGGCAAGGGCTGGCGTCGCAGGCTTGGGCGCACCGGGAATGGTGGCGGCCGGCTTTACACGCTCAACAGGCTTGGGCTCGACCGGCGGCCCGAGCAACGCCGCAGGCGGGTCCTGCCTGTCGATCTGGGTCGGGAACTCATATTTGAGGATGCGAACGAAATCGAGCCGGTCACGGTCGGCGAAAGTCTGTACGCGCAGGAAGCCGTCGCTGGTCTGGATGACGAGACCGACCGGTATTCCCGGCGGGAGCAGCCCGCCATCGCCCGAAGTCACGACGCGATCGCCGGGCGATACGCTGCTCAGGGAAGTCAGGTATTCGAGCTTCGGCCAGTCCGTGTTGTCGCCCGCAAGCACAGCCTTGTAATGCGCAGGCTCGACGACGACCGGAATGCGGCTGTTGAGATCGGTAAGCAGCAGAATGCGGCTCGCCTTCTCGCCCGTCGCGACGATCCGGCCGACGAGGCCGTCCGTGTCGATGACGCCGTCTCCGCTCTTCGCACCGGCCGCCCGGCCCGCATTCACGATGACCGTATCGACGAAGGGACCGCCATTGTCGCTGACGACGCGGCCGCTCACATATTTGATCGCGGGATCGATCTGGACGTTGAGCAGCGCCTCGTAACGCGCGAGCTTCGACTCGAGCTTCAGCGCAGCCTCCTTCCAGGCAAGCAGCCGCGCATTTTCGGCGCGCAGCCGCTCGTTCTCGTCGAAGACATAGGCGTATTCGTCGGTGCGTTCGACGACGCGGCGCGCGGCGGCGACAGGTCGCGAGGCGATTTCGAGAAGCGGCGCCGTCATGTCGGTGACGATCTGGCGCGCCTCGTCGAAGACATAAGTCTCCGCCCGACCGAGCAGCAGCAGGGCAGCTGCCAGCGTCAGCATGAAGACGAGCGAAATCCTGTTGGATATTTCGCGGATCGGGACTGCTGACCGGTTAGGATCTATCGCCAAGTTCGTGCTTCCGCTGCCCCTTCAGCCCGCCCACGCGGAACTTTCGTCTGAACTCAGTAGACCGATGAAAGAACGTGCTTCATCGTCTTGATGTGCTCAAGCGCCTTGCCCGTGCCAAGCGCCACGCAGGAAAGTGCGTCGTCGGCGATAGAAACGGGCAGGCCCGTTTCGTCGCGCAGCACCTGATCGAGATTGGCGAGCAGCGCGCCGCCGCCCGTGAGCACGATGCCCTTGTCCACGATGTCGGCGGCAAGTTCCGGCGGCGTCGCTTCGAGGGCAACCTTGACCGCCTCGACGATGGCACCGACGGGTTCGGCAAGGCTTTCCGCGATCTGGCGCTGGCCGATGCGGATTTCCTTCGGAACGCCGTTCATCAGGTCGCGGCCCTTGATCTCGATGGTCATGCCGTCGCCATCGGCCGGAATGGCGGCGGAGCCGACTTCCTTCTTGATGCGTTCGGCGGAAGCCTCGCCCACGAGCAGGTTATGGTGACGGCGGATATAGGCGATGATCGCCTCGTCCATCTTGTCGCCGCCCACGCGCACGGAGCGCGCATAGACGATGCCGCCCAGCGAGAGCACGGCAACTTCCGTCGT
>JAJXZC010000687.1 GCA_021780275.1 Pseudomonadota bacterium | reverse complement strand
GACTGGGAGGTCTATGGAATGGACCTCCAGCAGGACAATCTGGATGGTTGCATGGGCCATCCCCGCTTCCACTTCGTCGAAGGCGACATCACGATCAACAAGGAATGGATCGAGTATCACGTGCGCAAATGCGACGTGGTGCTGCCGCTCGTCGCGATCGCGACGCCGGCGATCTATGTTTCCGATCCGCTTCGCGTCTTCGAACTCGACTTCGAGGCGAACCTTGCGATCGTCCGCCAATGCGTCCGTTACAAAAAGCGCGTCGTCTTCCCCTCGACCTCCGAAGTCTATGGCATGTCGCCCGATACGGAATTCGACGAGGAAACGAGCAATCTCGTTCTCGGGCCGATCAACAAGCAGCGCTGGATCTATTCGGCGTCCAAGCAGCTCCTCGACCGCGTGATCCACGCATATGGCCTGAAGGACCAGCTGCGCTACACGCTCTTCCGTCCGTTCAACTGGATCGGTCCGAAGCTCGACAACATTCAGGCCGCGAACGAGGGCTCCTCGCGCGTCCTGACGCAGTTTCTGGGCAATATCCTGCGCGGCAAGGATATCCAGCTCGTCGACGGCGGCGCGCAGAAACGCTGCTTCCTCTATATCGACGATGCAATGTCCGCCCTGATGAAAATTCTCGAAAACGAGAATGGTATCGCCGACCAGCGCATCTTCAACATCGGCAATCCGGCGGCCGAACTGTCGATCGCCGAACTGGCGGAGATGATGCTTTCGGTCGTTTCCGAGTTCCCGGGCTACGAGAATGTGCGCGACCGCGTCAAACTGGTGAAGACGAGCTCCGGCGAATATTACGGCAAGGGGTATCAGGACATGCTGGTCCGCGTGCCCTCGATCAAGGCGGCCGAGACGCATCTCGGCTGGTCCCCGGACACCGACGTGCGCACGGCCATCCGCAAGACGGTCGAGTTCTACATCGCCCAGTTTGGCGCCGGCCCGGACAGCGGCACCGTCGAGGAAGAACTTCTGTGAGCATGAGATGAGCGCACCGAAGCTCGCGATCAAGATTGATGTCGATACCGATCGCGGGACGCGGGTAGGTGTGCCAGCGCTCAGGGATATTTTGCGAAAACGGGATGTTCCCGCGACCTTTCTTTTTTCGCTCGGTCCCGACAATACGGGCCGCGCGATCCGGCGCATCTTCCGGCCGGGCTTCTTCAGCAAGGTAAGCCGAACCAGCGTCGTCTCGACCTACGGTCTGCGGACGCTGATGAACGGTGTCGTGCTGCCCGGGCCCAACATTGCGAAGAAGAACGCGGCGGTCATGCGTTCGGTCGCGGAGGCGGGTTTCGAGACAGGCATCCATTGCTGGGATCACGTCTTCTGGCAGGACCGGCTGTTCAGCCTGAGCGAGGCGCGCGTGCTTGAGGAATTCGGAAAGGCGCGGCGCGCCTATGAAGACGTCTTCGGCAAGCCCGCAAGGACGGCGGGCTCGGCGGGCTGGCAGGCGAACGCCGCAAGCCTTGCCGCATATGACGATGCCGGACTCGACTACGCGACCGACGTGCGTGGCGGGGCGCCATTTCTTCCCGCGGTTGGAATGCAACGCTTCCGGACGCTCCAGATTCCGACGACGCTGCCGACGCTCGATGAATTGATGGGCAGGCCCGAATATCCCGCCGAGCGCCTCGCCGACACGTTGCTCGAGCGCATGGCGCCCGGCAAGCTGGACGTCTTCACGATCCATGCCGAGATCGAGGGCATGAGCATGGCCGACTGGTTTTCCGGCTTCCTCGACCGCGCGAAGGAAAAGGGCGTTGCTTTCGTTTCTCTCGCTGACGAGGCCGCGGCTCTCAACGCCCGGCGCGACGACATCCCGGTCGCTTGTCTGGAGCAGGGCGAAATCGACGGCCGGTCCGGCACTCTCGCGGTGCGCGGGAAGGTAATCCTGGAGAAGGCAGCATGACGAGATATCTTCCGCTCATCTTCACCGGCGTTCTTCTCAACGCGATGGCGCAGCTCGCCCTGAAGCAGGGCATGCGCCAGATCGGGCATTTCGACTTTACGCCGTCGATGCTGATCCCGATCGGCTGGAAGATCGGCACCAACGGCTACGTGATCTTCGGGCTCACATGCTACGTGGTGAGTGTCGTCGTCTGGCTGCTGGCGCTTTCGCGGGTGGAAGTGAGCTTCGCCTATCCCATGCTTTCCGTCGGCTACATCGTCACGGCGGTGGCCGCCTTCTATTTCTTCGGGGAGGCGCTGACGCCCATCCGCGTCGCCGGCATCGCCGTGATCATTTTCGGCGTCTTTCTGATCTCGCGAACCTGACAGGACAGTGGACTTTCGAAATGAGTGAAGCTCCTATCGCGCAACCTGCCTCCAAGACGCTCGTCACGGCGCCCGAGATCAGCATCGTCATACCCGTCTACAACGAGGCGCAGAACCTGCCGCTTCTCTTCGAGCGTCTGTCGGCGGTCATCGACAAGATGGGCCGGCCCGCCGAAATCGTCTTCACCGACGACGGCAGCAAGGACAATTCGCTCGAAATCCTCAAAGGCTTCGTCGCGCAGCGTCCCGACATCGTGCGCGTGGTCGAATTCGACCGGAACTACGGCCAGCACATGGCCGTGATGGCGGGCTTCGAGACAGCGCGAGGCGACATCATCGTCACACTCGACGCCGACCTCCAGAACCCGCCGGAAGAAATCCCGAAACTCGTCGCGGAGATGGATGCCGGTCATGATGTCGTCGGCTCCTACCGCAAGAACCGGCAGGACAGCGTCTTCCGCACACTGCCCTCGCGCATCGTCAACCTCGTCCGCGAGCGCATCACCGGCATCAAGATGCGAGACCAGGGCTGCATGCTGCGCGCCTATCGCCGCAACATAGTCCGCATCATCGTCGATAGTGGAGAAACATCGACCTTCATCCCGGCCATGGCGCAGTTCTATGCCGAGCGTCCGAGCGAGGTCGAGGTCGAGCACGCGGCGCGCCATGCCGGCGTTTCGAACTACAATCTCTACAGGCTCATCCGTCTCAACTTCGACCTGATGACCGGCTTCAGCCTCGTCCCGTTGCAGGTCTTCACCATGGTGGGCATGGCCGTTTCGGCCGCGAGCCTTCTGCTCGTCGTTTACATGTTCCTGCGCCGGATCATCATCGGTCCGGAAGTCGAGGGCATCTTCACGCTGTTCGCGATCCTCTTCTTCCTCCTCGGCGTGGTGATCACCGGGCTCGGTATCGTCGGCGAATATGTGGGCCGCATCTATCAGCAGATCAGGTCGCGGGCGCGCTTCCGCATCCGCACCATCCACGAGAAGAATTGAGCGCGGTGGCGGGAACGGCAGCAGATGGCATCGTCGTCTTCGCCTATAGCGAGGTCGGTCATGCCTGCCTGAAGGCCCTGCTCGAACGTGGCGACAATGTCGTCGCGCTCTTCACGCATGAAGATGCGGCGGACGAGAAGCTCTGGTTCCAGTCCTGCGCCCGCCTCGCCCGCGAAAGGGGTGTGCCGGTCCACACGATGGACCCGAAGGACCCGGAGATGGAGCGCATCATCCGCTCTCTCGCGCCGGACCTCATCTTCTCCTTCTACTACCGGAAGATGATCCCCGAGCGGATACTGGCTCACGCGCGGCTCGGCGCCTACAACATGCACGGTTCGCTTCTGCCGGGCTATCGCGGCCGCGCGCCGCTCAATTGGGCGATCATAAATGGCGAGAGCGAGACCGGCGTCACGCTCCATGTGATGGTGAAGGAAGCCGACGCCGGCGACATCATCGACCGGGAAGCCGTCGCCATAACGCCCGAGGAAACGGCCGGAGAGGTCGCAAAGCGCATTCCCGCCGCCGCTGTGCGCCTGCTGATGCGCCAGATTGACGGGCTGAAGGCGGGCACCGCCGAGCGCCATGTTCAGGACCATTCGAAGGCGAGTTATTTCGGAATTCGCCGGCCCGAGGATGGGCGGATCGATTGGCGCCAGCCGGCGGGACGGATCCACAATCTGATCCGCGCCGTGGCGCCGCCATTCCCGGGCGCATTTACCTATGCGAAAGGCCGCAAGCTGATGATCTGGAGCGCGCGGCTTGCCGGCGGCGTGGGCAGGCCGGGCGAAATCCTTTTGCTGTCGCCATTGACGATAGCGGCCGACGAAGGCGCGATCGAAGCCGTTCATTTCGGCTTCGAGGGCGAGAGTGACGCGGAGGCGAGCCCCGAAGTTCTCGCGGCCCTGCGTCCTGGCGATCTGTTGGGAGAGTGAACGTGAAAATCGGTGAAATTCTCGGACGGCGCGGGGTGTTGGCGGGGTTGGCGCTCGTCCTCGTGGCGATGTTCCTCTTCGACATCGGCGGGCGCAATCTCTCGTCGCCTGACGAAGGCCGTTACGTCGAAATTCCCCGCGAGATGGTGGCCTCCGGCGACTGGGTGACCCCGCGTCTGAACGATCTCAAGTATTTCGAGAAACCGCCGCTGCAATACTGGGC
>JAJXZC010000825.1 GCA_021780275.1 Pseudomonadota bacterium | reverse complement strand
ATCGAAGCGTTTCAGCCCATCACGGGCGAGATCGAGCCAAGCCTCGATCGGTACGACAGGCTTCAACAAAAAGCGCCGTGCTGACTCATTGACGCGCACAAAATGCAGATCGAGATCGGGCGTCACGCCTTCGAAGGCCCGCGCCCCGTCGAAGACAACCGAGCCGAGCCAGGCACCGTGCGTGCGCGGCCCCATGATGGCGACATTGCCTTCGTGCCAATCGCCTTCGAAAAAAGTCCAGGTCTTGGTAGGGGCGATGCCAACGTCAGCGGGCACGGGACGATCCTTCAGCTTGAGCCAACGATTTTCGGCGCGAAGTCTTAAGACAATTCTTATAGTCTTGACGAAGGAAAAATGTCTGCCGGGAGGGATATTCGTTCGTGACGGAGGCGCTCGATCCTCACGCCAAGCGCTTTCTGGACATGCTGACGCTGAAGGGCGGCGACGTCGCACGGCTCGGAATCGCCGAGCGGCGCATGGCCTTCGCCAATCTGATGCGTTTCAGCGCGCCCGGTTTCGAAAACGTTGCGGTCGAGACCCTTCAAGGCGGCCGCCCGATCCGGCTCTATCGGCCGCAGGAGGGGTCCTCAACCGGGATCGTTTTTCTTCACGGCGGCGGCCTTGTCGCCGGCAGTCTCGATACGCATGATCCCTTCTGCCGGACGCTTGCGGCAACAACCCGGTGCAGCGTCTTTGCGGTCGATTACCGACTGGCGCCCGAGCATCCGTTTCCCGCGGCGCTTGAGGATGCCTGCGATGCGCTCGATTGGGTTTTTCGATGGGCGCAAGATTATGACCTCGGCCGTATCGGCATCGGTGGCGATTCCGCCGGCGGGACATTGGCGGCGGTTGCAGCGGCCCAGTGGGGCGCGCGGGAATCCGAGCCGCTGGCATTTCAGCTCCTGCTTTGCCCCATCCTCGATTTTGCCGGCGAGACAAAGTCGCGACGCGTTTTCGCCTCGGCCATTCTCGACCAGGCGACGCTCGACCACGACATTGCGCTTTACACGGCAGGCAAGGTCGAACGCGGCGATCCGCGTATTTCTCCGCTTCGCGCGATGCGATTTTCCGACCTACCGCCGACATTCCTGCACGTGGCGCAATGCGATCCGTTGCGCGATGAAGAGGCTGCCTATGCGGAGAGGTTGCGCGCCGCTGGCGTTGAGCTGCACCAAACCTTTCACGCCGGCATGCCGCATCTCTTCTATGCGTTGTCCGGTATCATTCCTGCGGCGAAGGCGGCGGTGACGATGATCGGTACCGGGCTCGCGGATTGGCTCGCACAATCATAGGCGCACTTCGCCGGCCTCGATCTGCGCAAAAAGCGTCGCGTCGAGCGGTACATAGGCGTGTCCGTTGTCGAAGTAGAGGGCATCCGCGATCTTATCGGGGTCGAAACCTTCCTGCGCGAGCTGCACCTTCTTCTGCTTGAATGTTTCGGTCGCCGCAATATCCCGGCTCAGGCGTAGGAAGAGCGGCCGCGCATAGGCGGGCAGATGCGCCGCAACGTACTCGTGAAGGAGTTTGAAATCGAAGTCGGCTCCGGTCACGAGCGTCGCCATGCCTGCGCGCCCCTCGGCGCCTGGTATCTGAACGCCATAGGCACTCGCCTCTGCGATGCCGGGGCAGGCGGCGAGCACGGCCGCGACTTCGAAAGTCGAAACATTCTCTCCTTTCCAGCGGAACGTGTCGCCGATCCGGTCGACAAAATAGAAGAAGCCCCTGTCGTCCTGCCGCATCAGATCACCGGTTCTGAACCAGGCATCGCCGGGCGCGAAGACATCGCGCAGCACTTTCGCCTCGCTGTCCTTAGCGCTGGTATAGCCTTCAAAAGGCGCGCCGGCGGCGCCGCCAGCGGCGATTTTGCCGATTGCCTCGCCCACCTCGCCGCGCGCGCAGGCAATGCAGAAGCCCCGCGCATCGCGCACCGGCGTGCCACGCGCCGCGTCGTATTTCACGAGAGCTGACGGAAATCGGTGCGCAAGGAAGGGTGGCACGCGACCGATGGCGCCCGGCTCGCCCTCGACATTGATCAGCGAAAACGTTCCCTCGCTCGCGGCATAGAATTCGATGATATGCGGAATACGAAAGCGCTCTTGAAAGGCGCGCCAGACGTCGGCGCGCAAGCCATTGCCGAAGGCCAGGCGGAGGTTGTGTGCGTGCTCATTGGCGTTCTCCGGCGCGTTGAGGAGATAGCGGCAAAGCTCGCCGATATATTGAAACAGCGTGCAGTCCCAGCGCACGACATCATCCCAAAAGCGTCGCACTGAGAATTTCTCTTGCAGAACGACCGAACCGCCGCCGACCAGCACGCTGCCGATGGCGACAATGCCGCCGACGCTGTGATACATCGGCAGGCAGTTCATCGTCCGGTCGACAGAGCTTGTGTCCAAAATTCCAGCGAACCAAGAACTCCAGGCCATGATACGACGATGGCTGACATTGGCCGCCTTCGGCAGGCCGGTCGTGCCGGACGTATAGATGCAGAGGGCGCGGTCGCTGAGCCGCACGTCCGGTTGCTCGTCGGATGCCAACGGCGCCGTTGCGAAGGGTTTTATTTCGTCCTCGAAACGCGCCGCCCCAACCCCGCCTCGAACCCAGATTGCCGCCGAAATCCGAGCCTCGGCCAGGGCTTCGCTGAGAGCATCCTGCAAATCCATGCCGACGATGATATGCTGGGACTCAACGATCCTGATGCAATGCGCCAGCGCTGCACCGCGCAGGTTCGTATTGAGCAGCGCCACGATCCCGCCGATACGGGTGATGCCGAGCCAGATCGCCAGATAATCCGGCTGATTGTTCATGAGCAGGCAGGTGGTTTGGCCGGCCAAGCCCCGTGCGCGCGCCCAGCGGGCAATCGCGTTGACGCGTCCTGCGAGGGCGTCGAAGCTCAGGTTGCCGCGATCCGAAAGCAGGGCTGGTGCCGCGCCGAAACGTGTGGCGAGTTCGCCGATCACGACCGGCAGCGTGCGCTGCGGCTCGCGCTCGATCTGCGCCGTGCGTTCAAGTGCGCGGAGCCAGGCCTTGGAAGCAGAAAACGGATTGTGTCGGTCCGGCGCCGGTGCAGCCACGTGCGGTCCTCGGCAAATGATGAAGAAAAGGGGCTTGATTATAGCCGACATGTTACGTCAAAGGCTAAACAGTTCTTAGTTTCCGCAGCCTATCGTGACCGGCACGTTTCCTGCGCTGCACCGCGTCGCGGCGACGTGCAACGCCGATTTGAAACACGGCGGGTCCCGGGCGGGGACGGATGTTCCGATTTGAGTGTGGCGGATGCGTAAATCCAGGACATTGCGGCCAGAGACAATCGCCGTTCATAGCGGCTACACGAGCGAGCCGACGACCAAAGCCGTCGCCGTGCCGATCTATCAGACGGTCGCCTACGAGTTCGATAGTGCCGATCACGGCGCGGCTTTGTTCAATCTCGAGGTCGAAGGCTTCCGCTACAGCCGGATCAATAATCCCACCGTCGATGTCCTCGAGAAGCGGGTCGCCGCCCTTGAGGGTGGCGTCGCAGCGCTCGCGGTAGCGAGCGGCCAGGCAGCGCTGCATTATGCGATCGTTAACCTTGCCGACTGCGGCGGCAATATCGTTTCTGTTCCGCAACTCTATGGCACATCGCATACGCTGCTTTCCCATGTCCTGCCGCGGCAGGGCATTCACGTCCGCTTTGCCGAGAGCGATGATCCGGCTGCGATCGAACACCTGATCGACGGCGACACGCGTGCCGTCTTTTGCGAGACCATCGGCAATCCGGCCGGCAATATCTGCGACATCGAAGCCTTGGCGCAGGCCGCGCACCGGCATGGCGTGCCGCTTGTCGTCGACAATACGGTTGCGACACCGATCCTCTGGCGCCCGATCGAGAACGGCGCGGATATTATCGTCCATTCGCTGACGAAATTCATGGGCGGCCACGGCACGACGCTTGGCGGCGCCATTGTCGATTCCGGTCGCTTTCCGTGGAAGGAGCAGGCACGGCGTTTCCCCATGTTCAATGAGGCTGATGTTTCCTATCACGGCCTCGTTTATGCGGATCGTTTTGGCCCGCGCGCCTTCATCGAGCGCTGCCGCAGTGTCTATCAGCGCACGACTGGCGCGGTTCTTTCGGCACACAGCGCCTTTCTGCTGCTTCAGGGCATCGAAACTGTTGCGTTGCGCGTCGAGCGGCATGTCGAGAATGCGCGCAAAGTGGCGGAGTTTCTGCGCGACGATTCGCGCGTCGCCTGGGTCAATTATGCCGGTTTTCCGGAAAGCCCCTATTATACGCTGGCGCAAAAATATCTTGACGGCCGCAGCTCGTCGCTGCTGACCTTCGGTGTCAAGGGCGGCTTCGAAGCGGGCAAGAGCTTTTATGATGCTTTGCGGCTCATCAAGCGCTTGGTCAATATCGGCGACACGAAATCATTGGCCTGTCATCCTGCTTCGACCACGCATCGGCAGATG
>JAJXZC010000646.1 GCA_021780275.1 Pseudomonadota bacterium | reverse complement strand
TCCACCAGCGCGGCGACCACCTCAGGCTCGACGCGATTGGCGAGGTGGCGCGAATCGGCAATATCCTTGAAGCCGCGCCAGCGATCCTCGATCTCCTTGTCCTTGGCGAGCGTGTTCGTCACCAGGGCGAAGGTCGCGGTGTTGGCGGCAAATGTCTTCGCCAGCGCTTCAGCAGCCACTTTGCGCCGCGCCGGATCGCGCTCGGCAAGGCGGTGCAGCGCGCCTTCGGAGGTCAGCGTCTCACCAGCGACATCGAAGGTCAGGCGCGCCAACGTCTCGTCGAAAAGGCGATTCCAGGCGGCATGGCCGGTGACGCTCTTTTCATGCAGCAGCGTCTCGATCTCGTCCGACAACTGATAGGGCCGCATGGCGCGGAGATCGCGCAGCCAGGGCTCGTAATGGGCGAGGCCCGGCGCCTTCAGCGCCGTCTGCAACGCGGCATCGTCGATACGGTTCAGTTCCAGCGCGAAGAACAGGAGATCGGTCGTGATCTGCGTCACGCGCTCCTGCATGTCTCCATAGAATTTTGCGTAGGCCGGATTGGTGTTGTCGGTCGCATAGAGAAGCCCGGCATAGGACATGACGCGGCCCAGCGTGTCCTCCAGCGCCTCATAGGTGCGAATCGCGCCAGCCAGCGCCTCGCCGCCCTTGGGCTCCGCCGTGAGGTCCGCAAGCTTGCCCCGATAGCGGGCGGCGAAGTCCTTTGCCGTCGCGGCGGCCCGCGCGAGATCCCGCGCGATCTCGGGCGCGTCCGGCGAGGCATAGAGGTCGCTCAGGTCCCAGACGGGCAGCTCGCCGAACTGACCACCGGGCGCCGCAGCCGCGGCAGCGCCGGCGGCGTTCCTGGCAATGGGCGAGGACGAGAGATTGGCTGACGAGAACGGCAAGGGGGAGGACATGGACAGCAAGACTCCGGAGGAAGACTTTGACGCTTCCAACCTATATCGCCCGCCGCCCCCGCCCAATCAACCGGCGCCCGTCAGAAAGAGTGCCCCAAAAGCAAAAGCCCCGGCCTTTCGGCCGGGGCTTCATTTCGTAACGAACCGTCAGACTTATTTGACGACCGAGACAATCGCACGGCGGTTGAGCGGCTCACGCACGCCGTCGCCGGTCTTGACTGCGAGGTTCGTCTCGCCATCCGAGGTCGCGCTCTCAACCGTCTTACCGTTCGCCGTCAGGGCCGTGGCCACCGACTTCGCACGACGCTCACCGAGCGACTGGTTGTAGGCCTTGCTGCCAGAGGTATCGGTGTGGCCGACGACAGCGAACGTGCTGGCGGACGACTTCGCGATTTCCTGCACCACAGCCTGCGCTTCCTGCGTCAGGTTGAACTTGTTGAAGCCGAAGTAGATGGTCCAGGGACCGCCCACGATCTTGGCTTCGCACTTCGTCAGAGCTTCGTAGAAGGCAGCCTTTTCGGCCTTCACACGTTCCGGCTGCACCGGACCGCCTTCACCGCCGAGCCAGGAGCCATTGTCGCCGAGCTTGTTGTCGCTCGCCTGCTCCACCCAGCCATCATAGTAACGCTGCGCCTTGGCGCAGGCGCAGGCGCGCGCCGGATCGGTGCGGCCGCCATTGTCGAGCGCCGCGAGCAGCTTCGCACGGGCGTCCTGCAGTTCGGGCAGATCGCTCGGCAGCACGCCGCGCGTCGCCGGATCCCAAGGGAGAACCGTTTCGCCAGCAGCGGCAGCACGGCCCTTTTCGACGATCGTTGCCGTGTCGACCCAGTTGCAGTCGACATAGGCTTCCGAGGTCGCCCTCTCCTGATATTCGCGCGCCAGGCACGCGTTGAAGGAGTCGCCGCTGATCGTTTCATGCAGATACGATTCAGCAGTCCAGGTGCCGCAACCAGCCAGCACGAGGAAGGTCCCCAACGCTACAAGCCGGGATATGATTTTCATCCCAATCTCCGTCGTTATTTTGCTCAACCC
Organism: Pseudomonadota bacterium; assembly: GCA_021780275.1. Next base: position 2,515 of record JAJXZC010000646.1, on the reverse strand, counting down.
CCCGACAATGCAACGGGCGGCCCGGACCCCACCGGTAATCTTTATCCAGTTCATTTAATCGCATGGAAGGCGCGGGGCCATCAATACGTATTGCCACGGATGCTTAAGTTCGGGCTCCAAAGTTACACGATGGCAACACCGTTTCGGGTCCGATACGGCCAAAAACATGATCCGTCGGCGGTTCTTTCTCTTATTGGTATGAGCGAACGTATGAGTAAAATTGTGAGCAATCGCCCCATATCGTGACGATTAAGGGCACCTTTACCAATCCGCCCCATTATGGGCCGCCAAAGCTGCCGTGAGCGGCATCCGGAACTCAAGGCGACCCCAAATGACCCAGGCCATCCTGATTGTGGACGACGATCCCGCGCAGCGCCGCATCCTCGAAGAGGTGGTGAAACGCGATGGCTACCGGCCTGTTTCCGTCGATGGCGGCGAGGCCGCGCTTGCCTATCTCGACGGCCCCTCGGGCGCCGAAATCTCACTCGTCATTCTCGACCTGGTGATGCCGGGCGTCGATGGCATGGAAGTTCTTTCGCGTGTTCATCCCGCGAAGCCCAACCTGCCCGTCATCGTACTGACGGCGCATGGCGGCATCGAAACGGTCGTCAACGTCATGCGCGAAGGCGCGACCGACTTCGTCATCAAGCCCGTGAGCCCCGAACGCCTTCATGTCTCGATGCGCAACGCGCTCAAGGTCAATGCACTGACCGGTGAGATCTCGCGCCTTCAGAAAAGACAAAGCGGCCGCCTCACCTTCTCCGATATCGTCGCGCGCAGCGCGCTGATGGGACAAGTCATCCGCTTCGGCAAACGTGCCGCGCAGTCGAACATTCCGATCATCATCGAAGGCGAGTCCGGCGTCGGCAAGGAGCTGATCGCCAGCGCAATCCAGGGCGAGAGCGATCGGGCGGGCAAGCCCTTCGTCACCGTGAACTGCGGCGCGATCCCGGAAAACCTCGTCGAGAGCATTCTTTTCGGCCATGAGAAGGGCGCCTTCACCGGCGCCTCGGACAAGCATGCCGGCAAGTTCCAGGAAGCCTCCGGCGGCACGCTCTTCCTCGATGAAATCGGCGAATTGCCGCTCGACATGCAGGTGAAGCTCCTGCGCGCGCTGCAGCAAGGCGAAGTTGACCCCGTGGGCTCCAAGAAGCCTGTGAAGGTCGACATCCGTCTCATCTCGGCGACCAATCGCGATCTTCTCCAGATGGTGAAGGAAGGCCGCTTCCGCGAAGACCTCTATTACCGCCTGAACGTCTTCCCGATCCATGTGCCCGCGCTCCGCGAGCGCAAGGAAGATATTCCCGATCTCGTGGCGCATTTCATCCGCCGCCTCGCCGCGGAAGAAGGAAAGCCAGTTCTGGGCATTTCGCGCGAAGCGCTGGCGATACTCTGCGCCTTCGAGTGGCCGGGCAATGTGCGGCAGGTGGAGAATGCGGTCTTCCGCGCTATCGTGCTCTGCGACGGCGAGATGCTTCAGGTCTCCGACTTCCCGCAGATCGCGAGCATGGTCGAAGGCCACATGCCCGCCCTCGCGCGGATGCCGGTGGCTGATTACGCCCCCGCCTTCGACCGCCCTGTGGAACGGCCAGAACCTTTCACGCAAGCCAGCCGCCCCGACAACCGGCTGACGCTCGCCGAATTCGCGCGCTCGAATTTCTCCGACGGCATCGCCATCACTGATGCAGCCGGCAACATGCGCAAGCTGGAGGATGTCGAGGCGGAAATGATCCGCCTCGCGATCGACAAATATAAGGGCCACATGACGGAAGTCGCGCGCAGGCTCGGCATCGGCCGCTCGACGCTCTATCGCAAGGTCCGCGATCTCGGCCTCGAAGTTCGCGAGGGCTGATCCCTCCGTCACATTGAAGCACTGTCGAGACACGGCGCGGGAGACATCCCGCGCCGTTTTGCCATGCGTTCCGCGGGTTCCGGCCCGGTCCCGGAGCGGCCATTGATCCCTTTGGAGGATCGGTGCTATTGGACTCCCATATCGGCCCCCCGTGGCGTCGCCCATTCGGCAGCGAGAGTTCGTTTTATGAAGCTTGTCTCCGCCCCGTTCATGCTGGGGCTCGCCGCCGCGGCGCTGGCAGTTCTCCTCATCTGGAAATATCTGGGCGCCCCCGTCGTCATGGTCGATGCACCGGCCGGCAAGGTCCATTGCGTCAGCTACACGCCCTATCGCGGCAGTGAAACGCCATTCGACCAGACCTACATGGCCGACCCGAAGCGGATCGACGAGGATCTCACGCAGCTTGCCAGCGTCACCGATTGCGTGCGCACCTATAGCGTCGATCAGGGCCTCGACCAGGTGGTCCCCGCCGCAGAGAAGCACGGGCTCAAGGTGCTGCTCGGCATCTGGATCGGACGCGACGAAGTGGCCAACGCGAAGCAGATCGCCGATGCGATCAAGCTCGCCAACGCACACAAGAAGACGATCAAGGCGATCATCGTCGGCAATGAAGTGCTGCTCCGCGGCGAGCAGCTTCCCGACACGCTCGTCACCTATCTGAAC
>JAJXZC010000135.1 GCA_021780275.1 Pseudomonadota bacterium | reverse complement strand
GGCGAATTCGGCATCATCATGCAATGGGCCGACACGTTGCGGCGCATGGGCGTGCGCGCCAATGCCGAGACGCCGGCCGATGCCGAGGCGGCGCGCCGCTTCGGCGCCGAGGGGATCGGCCTTTGCCGCACCGAGCATATGTTCTTCGATGCCGGCCGCATCGCGGCCATGCGCGAAATGATCCTCGCCGACGACGAGAAGGGACGGCGCGCGGCGCTCGCCAAATTGCTGCCGTTTCAGCGCAGCGATTTTGCCCGGCTGTTCGAGATCATGGCGGGCTTTCCGGTGACGATCCGGCTGCTCGATCCGCCGCTGCATGAATTTCTGCCGCACAGCGCGGAGGAGATTGCCGAAGTTGCCGCCGCGACCGGCGTGACGCCCGAACATCTCGAACATCGCGCCGCGGAATTGAAAGAATTCAATCCGATGCTCGGCTTCCGCGGCTGCCGCTTGGCGATCGCGTTTCCCGAAATCGCCGAAATGCAGGCGCGCGCCATTTTCGAAGGCGCGGTCGAGGCCAAGCGCAGCACCGGCCAAGCGCCGGCGCCGGAAATCATGGTGCCGCTCGTCGCCATCAAGTCCGAGCTCGATGCGGTGAAGGCGATCATCGACAGGATCGCGGCCGCCGTCGCGCGCGAGAGCGGCGAGAGGATCGCTTATAGCGTCGGGACGATGATCGAACTGCCGCGCGCGGCGCTGAAAGCCGGCGAGATCGCCGAGACGGCCGAATTCTTTTCCTTCGGCACCAACGACCTCACCCAGACGGCGCTCGGCATTTCGCGCGACGATGCCGGTACGTTCCTCGGGGTCTATATCTCCAAAGGCCTGCTTGAACGCGATCCCTTTGCGACGATCGACCAGCAGGGCGTCGGCGAATTGGTCGAGATCGCCGTCGAGCGCGGCCGCAAGGCGCGGGCGGAGATCAAGCTCGGCATCTGCGGCGAGCATGGCGGCGATCCGACCTCGATCGGCTTCTTCGACAAGGCGGGGCTGGATTACGTGTCCTGCTCGCCGTTTCGCGTGCCGATCGCGCGGCTTGCCGCGGCTCAGGCGGCGATCGGCGGACTTTCCAGCGGCGAAGGTTCGTGAAATCCCGTCCGCCAATCTGCCTTATATTCGGCGTGGCGGACACTTCAACGAACGTCAGATTCCACGGGAGATCAGCCGCTCACTCAAGGGCCGGCGCCTCGCCGGGATGCCGCCCCGCGCGCTGCGGCAAAGCAATGATGCAAACGATGATAAAGAGCGCCAAAATCGCGGACGCGAGCGGCCGGCTGACGTCGAGGCCACCATCCTTCAGCGGCTTGTCGAGAAAATCGCCGACCGTCGCACCGAGCGGGCGCGTCAGAATAAAAGCGGCCCAGAACAAGAAGACGCGCGACGTGTTTGTCCAGAAATAGAGCGCCGCGAGGACGGCAAGGCCAGCGCCGAAAGCGAGCGCTCCGTATTCATAGCCAAGGCCGAGACCGCCTCGATCCGTGTCGGCCATCCAATCGCCAAGCGCCGTCCCGAGCGTTTGGGAGAAGGTGATCGTCACCCAATAGAAGATTTCCACTTTCGGGGTCGAAACGGTCTGGACATTTACAGAGCCGAGGGTGAAGTACCAAATCGCGAGCGAAGCTAGAACGCACGCCAATAAGATCGACGCGCCACCCGTGTAGCCGATTCCCAAGGAGCGGTCGAAAAGATCGGCCATAGCCGTCCCGATGGTCGTTGAGGCCACGATCGCCAGCCAATAGAACCAAGGGTTGAACTTTTTGGCGGAGATTTGGACAATCACCGCCGCCACGAACACGGCAAGAAATATCCCGGTGCCGATCAGATATCCCCCGTTGTGGGGATGGGTGTCGGCGTGCAGCCACGTCATTGTCACCGCATCGCCCCCTGTTTCACCGAGGGTCGTCGCGGCGATTTTGATGATCCAGAAGATCAGTGTGACTTCGGGAACTTTGCTCATCGTCTGATTCATGAAGTTGGATCCTTGGAAGTTCACGATGCTTTCACTTATGTCGAGCGGACAACCGCTCTGGTTCACTCCGAAAATGGAGAAGCACCGCCAATCCCGGTTTAGCGTCTTGGATCTCGACGGTAATCTCGTGAAGTTCGGCAATTGCCTTGACGAGACTCAGACCCAATCCGCTACCGGGCATTGAACGGCTCCGCTCCAGTCGATAGAATCTCTGGAAGAGCTGATGGCGTTCGTTTTCGGGAACACCGGGGCCATTATCCGCCACGCTCACAATGAAATCGCCGCGGCTGCCATAAAGTTTCGTCGCGATCGTGGTGCCCGCCGGTGTATGGCGAATGGCGTTCTCGACCAAGTTGGCCATCATCTGCGTTAGCAGTTCACGATCGCCAAAAACATGGGCGTCATTCGATATGTCTAAGACAAGGTTTTGGCCGCGATCCTCAGCCACTGGCGCAAAAGCCTCGACTACGGTGCTCAAGATGCCGCTCAGGTCGACATCCCGGAACCCCGCGCGGCGCGTGCCCGCCTCGACTTGTGCTATGCGTAGAAGCGCGCTGAACGTCGCGAGGATTTCGTCCACATCGGTGACGGCGGCGTCGATCTCCACGTTGAAGCCACCGGCACTTTGAGCTGCGCGTTCCAACCGCTGACGCAGGCGAGCAAGCGGTGTCTTAAGGTCATGAGCGATATGGGTCGAGACCTGCCGCAGGCTTTCCAGAAGCCCGGCGATGCGGTCGAGCATGTGATTGAGCGTTTGCGATAAACGGTCGAGATCGTCGCCATTTCCGCGAAAAGGAATGCGTTTTGACAAATCGCCGTCGCTGATTGCTTCGGCCGCAAGCCTGATCGCCTCAACGCGTCGCAGAAGCACAAAGCTTAGGGCCACGCCGCCCACAGTTCCGAGCAAAACGACTGCGAAGAAGGCTGACAAAAAGGTGTTGGCAATCGCGTCTTTTGCATCCTCTATCTGTTCAAGGTCAGCGGCAACCGCAATGTGAATTCCTCCCACCAGAGGCGTGAAAAGAACGCGGAGGCTGCCAACATCGTTGTCGCTTTCGTTTTCGATATAATCCGAATAGGACCAGCCATCGCGCTTCGGGATGACGGGAAGTTGTCCAGCGAGTGTTGCGCCATTTTGGTCAAGAACCAGATATAAAAGCGCGTTGCCGTGATGATCTTTCAGGCGTGCGTTTACCGTCGCCAGAAGACGAGGTAGCCCGCCGGCTTCATAGTCGTTCCGAAGAACGATCGACGCATCCTCTATGCGGGCATCGACTGTATGGAGAAGCGCTACCGAGGTCGCGAAATAGGTCAAGAGACCCAAAATCACGACAGAAAGGGCAAACAGCACGACATAGATGCCGGCGAGACGAAAGATCGTAGATTGGAAAATCCTAATCTTGGGCACGAAGGACATATCCTGAGCCGCGGACCGTATGAATCAATTCATGGTCAAACCCCCGATCTATTTTGGCGCGCAGGCGGCTGATGTGCGTCTCAACGATGTTGGTCTTGGGGTCGAAATGAAATTGCCACACCATTTCGAGAAGCATGGTCCGGGTTATGACCTTCCCGGCGTGCCGCATCAGACACTCTAGCAAGGTAAATTCGCGTGGCTGCAGTTCGATCAATCGCCCGCGCCGAGAGACTGTCCGCTTGAGTAAATCCATTTCCAAGTCGCCGCAGCGCAGGAGCGTTTCGGTCGCGCAGATCGCCGGGCGCCGGGCCAGGGCATTGACTCGGGCAAGGAGCTCCGAAAAAGCGAAGGGCTTTGTGAGATAATCGTCGCCACCGGCGTCGAGGCCTTCGACGCGATCATCGATGCCACCGAGATTGGTGAGAAACAGGACCGGAGTGCCGACGCCTTCGTCACGAAGCTTCTTCACGAGCGTGAGACCGTCGAGGCCCGGCAGCATGCGGTCAACGATGGCCACGTCATAATGGTTCGCGCCCGCGAGGAAAAAGCCGTCTCGGCCGTTTGGCGCATGATCGACAACATGACCAAGTTCGGCGAGGCCTTTAGCGATGTAAGAGGCAGTTTCCGCGTCGTCCTCGATGACGAGCAGTCTCATGATCCTTGTCCTGCAAATATGTGCTTGATGTAGGTGACCGGCGCCTGATTGCACCGGTCACCTCCCGGTTTTATGGACTTAATCGGCGGGATTAGCGCCTTCGGGGCTGTTTTCCAGCACGCGGCCAGTCATCGCGTCGACACCGACCTCGCGCCATGTCTTGCCTTGACGCATATCAAAGGAGTAGCGCAGGCCACTCCCGCCGCGCTCGCGCTCAAGCTCTGATTTGATGATTTTGGCAGGGAAAGCCTTAAGGGCAATGGCGCGTGCCTCGCCCATGCTGATCTTCGGCGCCGGACGTTCTCGCGCTGCGGCAGGCATCAGCGGCGCTCCTGCCGCCGCGAAGCCGATCGCGAGAGCACCAAACAGACGGACACGGTGATATTGATTATCCATTTTTTTCCGACTCCATAGGCCCA
>JAJXZC010000493.1 GCA_021780275.1 Pseudomonadota bacterium | reverse complement strand
TTTCCTCGACGATCTCGGCGGGAACGGCGTCGTTTTCCGACACCTGGTCCTCGATCGGCCGCAGCCGCTCGTCGACGAAGCGACGGACGGAAGAGATCAGTTGTTCGCGTGTTTCGGCGTCGAGGGCCATGTTCGCTCCGCTCTTCTGGGGGGTATGCAGGGGCGGAATTTAGCCGCTGGTGCCGAAAGATCAAAGCCCCTCGGAAAAGCGTGGCTTTTATCGACTTCCGCGGCGTAAACCGGCCCTCCACGGCCCATTGGTTCTTCGACACGGCCTTCCGACCTGCTATGAGACAGGCATTGAAGATCGCGATTTGTATCGAGGCCCCGTCATGAAAACCCCTCCCCCCCGCCTTGCCAATTATGAAAGCTGGGACGGAACCGATCCTTTCGAGGATCGCGCCGGTCCCTTCTTCTTCCGCAAGCTGGAAACGGGCGAAGTGCGCTGCGCCTTCGAGGCGACGCCTGCCCATTGCAATGGCGGCGGCTTCCTTCATGGCGGCCTCCTGATGACCTTCGCCGATTTCTCGCTCTTCGCCATCGGCCGCGACGTGCTCGGCGGCCCCGCCGTCACCGTATCCTTCAATGCGGAATTCACGGCCGCCGGACTCCCCGGAGACATCGTCGAGGCCCGCGGCGAAGTCATGAAGAATACCGGCAGCATGGTTTTCCTTCGCGGCCACGTCTACACGGCGACAGATGAAGGCGAGCGCGTCCTCATGAACTTCAGCGGCATCGTGAAGCGCGTCCGGCAAAAGCCTGAATCCCACTAGAGCGCTGCAAGGGCCGGAGGTGTCCCGAACATGGTTTCATTGAGCGTCCTCGACCAGTCTCCGATCCGCCAGGGCGGCACCGCCGCCGAGGCCATGGCGAACACGCTCGACCTCGCACGGCATGCGGAGCGGCTGGGCTACAGCCGCTACTGGCTCGCCGAGCATCACAACACCAATTCCTTCGCAGGCTCCGCGCCGGAAATCATGATCGCCGCCGTCGCCGCCGCGACGAGCCGTATTCGCGTGGGCTCGGCAGGCGTCATGCTCCCGCATTACAGCCCCCTCAAGGTCGCGGAGCTTTTCCGTGTCCTCGAAACGCTCTATCCGGGCCGCATCGATCTGGGGCTTGGCCGCGCGCCGGGTTCAGACCAGCGCACTGCCCGCGCCCTTCAGCCCGGACCCAATGCCTATCCCATCGACGTCTTTCCCCAGCAGGTTGAATTGCTGATCCAGTTTCTGGAAGACTCGAACGGTCTTTCCGGCGATGCGGGCGGATTCCCGGACACACATCCGTGGCGCGGCATCCACGCGACGCCGCGTGGCCCCGGCATGCCGCCACTCTGGATGCTCGGTTCGGGCGGCGACGGCGCTGCCTATGCTGCGTCCTTCGGCATGCATTATTGCTTCGCTCATTTCATCAATCAGGACGCGGGCACAGGTCCGCTGGAGCTTTATCGCAGCCAGTTCCGTCCCTCGCGCCACCTCTCTTCGCCGCATGGTTCCATCGGTGTCTCCGTCACGGTCGCGGAAACGGAAGAGGAAGCGCGCCGCATCGCCGCGCCGCGCAACCTCTGGGTTCTGCATCTCCTGCAAAACCGGGCTGGCGCCTTCCCCTCGGTCGAAGACGCGCTCGCCTATCAGTACTCGGACGATGAGAAGGTCATGCTCCGCGCGGTCGAGCGTCGCGGCATCATCGGCACGCCCGCACAGGTGCGCAGCCGCCTTCTCGCCATGGGTGAGGAATATGGCGTGGACGATTTCGTGATCCTCACCATCACCTACGATCAGAAAGACCGCATCCGCTCTTATGAGCTTCTCGCGGAAGCCTTCGGGCTTTAATCCCCCGCCTGTATCCGCGCGCGGCGCTCTGTCCTGCGGTCGAGTGCGGCGCGCAGCCTCACCTGCCGTTCATGCGTGATCGGGTAGTTCCAGATGATCGTCGTCGAGACGATCCACAAAGCGAGCGGCACGAGGCAATACATGGCGGTCAGCGCGAAATGCGCCACCGCGCTGTTCGTCCGCGCTTGTGGATCGAAGCCGATCCAGGAAAGCACGGGCAGCGCGATCCCCACGCCCGCCGCCTCGAAGAATTTCCGCACCATGGCGAGAAAGGCGAACAGAAAAGCCGTGCGCTGCTCGCCGCTCTTGAGCGTGTCGAGATCGACGACATCGGCAAGGATCGACTGGCCGAGAATGGGCGCCGCGCCGATGGTGAAGCCCTGTATCAGCGTAATGGTCAGCATGGCGGGAAACACCGCCTCGGGAAAATTCGGCTTCACCCAGTAGATGATCACGGGCACCAGCGCGAAGGCGGCAAGGCTCGCAAATCCTGCAACGCCAATGCCCTTGTGCTTGCCGATACGTCCGCCGATGCCGACCCAGAAGGGCGAGCCGACGACGCCCGCCGCGAAAAGCGCGAAAATCAGCACCGAGCTGCTTCGGCCCATGTCCGCGACATGCTCGAAGAATAGCACTGCAACGCCTGCATTGATCGAACTTGCCAGCGCGCCGAGGATGACCGTCGCAAGGATCATGCGCAGCGGCCCGTTCCGCATCGCCACGCGCACGCCCGACACCAGGGAGATCGGCGTGCTGTGTCCCTTCGCCGGTTCGCGCACCGAGCGCAGCAGGATGATGAGGCAGACCGGAAGCAGTCCGGCCGTGAGCCAGCCCAGCGCGGCCATGGCGCCGCGCGAGGCGGCGCTCTCCGGCGTCGCTCCCCCACCACCGCCTTGCCCCGCGACGATGGGAACCGTGATCGCAATCAGAAGCCCGATCAGCAGGAATATCTGGCGGCTGCCGGTGATGCGGTTGCGCTCGTGATAGTCGTCCGAGATTTCCGCACCCCATGCGCCATAGGGAATCTCGATCAGCGTGTAGCCGAGATAGATCGCGCATATCCAGAGAAGCAGATAGAGGTTCGTCACGTGTCCCTGCGGCACGAAGAGCATGACCGACGCGATCATCATGATGATCACGCCACCGATGACCCATGGCCGCCGCCTGCCCCAGCGCGTATGCGTGCGGTCGCTCATGCGGCCGATGAAGGGATCGACGAACACGTCGCTCAAACGCGCAAGCATCAGGATGAAGCCCACCGCGCCGAGATCGAGGCCGAGCGTCCCTGAATAAAAGGGCGGAATATAGATCGCCAGCGGAAGCCCGATGACCGCCATGGGAACAACGAGTTGCCCATAGGCGAAGAGTTCCCATTTGCCGAGCTTCGGCGTGCCGCGCTTGCGCTGCCCGTTTCTCATTTTTCTCTGCCTCCCCGCAGATTAGTAAGCGAAAGTTACTATCTTGCCGGAAGGCAGGGCAACGCAATTCGCGTTTCCCCTCCGTCAGCCCGCGTTCAGGTAATGAGGCCGATCACCGCGCCCGTCATCGAGGTCGCAAGCGTGCCTGAAACGATGGCCCGTGTACCGAGCGTCACGATATCCGAGCGACGCGACGGCACCAGCGCCGTCAGCCCGCCGATCAGAATGCCGACGCTGCCGAGATTGGCGAAGCCGCACATGCCATAGACCATGATGAGCGCGGAGCGCGGGCTAAGCGTCCCCGGCGGCAGATGCGCGAGATCGATATAGGCGATGAACTCGTTGAGGATCGTCTTCGTCCCCATGAGCTGCCCCGCCGCCTGCATTTCGCTGGCAGGCACGCCCATCAGCCAGACGAGCGGCGAGAAAGCCCAGCCGAGCATGCGCTGCAAGGTGAGCGGCGCTCCCGCGATGTCGGGAAAGGCGCCAAGGATGATGTTGACCAGCGCGACCAGCGCCACCATCACGACCAGCATGGCAAGAATGTTGAGCAGCAGATGGAGCCCGTCCACCGTGCCCCGCGTCACCGCGTCCATGCTGCTTTCATAATCGACAAGCGGCTCTTCTCCGGCAACGCCCGTCCCTGCGAAACCCTTTTCCTCGGGCACCATCACCCGCGCCACGGTAATGCCCGCCGGCAGCGAAATGAGCGACGCGACGAGGATCTGTCCCAGCGCGCCCGGCACCACGGGATCGAGTACGCTCGCATAGAGAACCAGAACCGTGCCCGAAACGCTGGCGAGCCCGACCGTCATCATGATGAACAGTTCCGCCCGCGTCAGCCTTTCGAGATAGGGCCGGATGAGCAATGGCGCTTCCGCCATCCCGAGAAACATGGTCGACGCGGAAGCGAGCCCTACCGCGCCGCCGAGCCCCATGCTCCGTTGCAGCAGGAAGGCGAAGCCCCGCGTCACCCAGCCAAGCACTCGCCAATGCCAGAGCAGCGCCGAAAGCGCCGACATGACGACCACCAACGGCAAGGCCTGAAAGCCGATGACGTAGGCGTTGGCCGGGTTCCTGATCTCGAATGGCGCCGGGCCGCCGCCCAGATAGCCGAAAACGAAGCCCGTCCCCGCCCGCGTCGCCTCCGTCAGCGCATCGACCGCGCTGTTGAGCGCGAAGAGCGCGGCGCGCGTCGCAGGAACCTTGAGAAGC
>JAJXZC010000287.1 GCA_021780275.1 Pseudomonadota bacterium | reverse complement strand
GCGCCAACAGGCCCGTCAGCCATGGCGATACCGCGGCGCCGCGTCGGGCATGCATTATGACCGCCGTTGCGCCGACCACCAGAAGCGACCGAAGCGCCGGATTGCCGATCTTGGATATCTTGCCGATTCTCTCCTGGTGGTCGAAGCCCCGTCTGTGGAAACCCGAAGAAGATGCTCCCCTGCAGGATGCGTCAAACGGACTTGGACATGTGTACGCGATCGTCCGCGACCATCACAGGGCGAAGACAAAGGAGCGGATCGCGTATATCGGCATCTCGCAGAAGCTGGACAGCCGGTTCGCCAATCATCCGAAGACCGATGATATCAGAGGTATGCGCGGCCAAACTTCGCTTAGCATCGGGAATATCGATTTCCAGAAATGGACCCACAAGAAATCAGTGTCCAAGAGCATCAACGATATTGAGCACATATTGATCTGGGCAACTGGCCCGGCTTTCAATGAAAGGAAAATGTATTCACTGCCAGGTTTCGGTCAGAATGGCAGCTGCGCTTGGCACATAACAAATGCAGGCCATCGGTTCGCAGGAAGAATGCCGCGCGAAATTGCATATCCATGGATGATCCTAAAGCCCGGGCGAGATCGCTCCGCGAAGGAGGCCTGATCTGATGGAATTCCGCATAGCCGACACCTTCACGGACGCTCTGGCGCGGCTGCCCGCGTCAGACCGTGGCGCTGCGAGCAGGTCGGCGATCGATCTCCTAGCCAATCCAGAACATCCGGGCTTGCAGATGCACCGGATCGAGCAGTCAAAAGATCGGAATTTTTGGTCCGTCAGGGTCAATCGCGACCTCCGGATTATTATCCACAAGTCCTCGGCGAGCATGCTGCTCGCCTATGTCGACCATCACGACAAGGCCTACCAATGGGCCGAGCGTCGCCGCATCGAGGCGCATCCTCGCACCGGCGCAATCCAGATCGTGGAAGTGCGCGAGCGCGTCGAGGAAATCGCGCTGCCATTGTTCCAGGCGGCGCAGAAGCCCGCTGGGCCGCCGGCACCCTTCGCAGTCCTTTCCAACGACGATCTGTTGTCGGTCGGCGTGCCGCAAGACTGGCTCGCCGACGTTCGCGCGGCGAGCGAGGACGGTTTTCTCGAACTCGCCCCGCGCCTGCCGCCCGAGGCAGCGGAATCGTTGCTGCAGTTCGCGACCGTCGGCGCGCTGTCGCGAAAGGTCGCGATGCCGCCGATGCTACGCATGCCGGACCTGACTGAGCCACGTTTCTCGCTACCGCCTGGCGCGGTGGCATCCGAGGCCCCTCCGGCGGACCCCTATCAGCACCCCGATGCGCTTCGCCGGTTCCGCGTGATCGAGAATGCCGAGGATTTGCGCCAGGCGCTCGACTATCCCTGGGACAAGTGGATGGTCTTCCTCCATCCGTCTCAGCGCGAACTGGTCGAGCGGAATTATTCGGGCCCGGCGCGCGCCGCCGGCTCCGCAGGGACCGGCAAGACGGTGGTGGCGCTGCATCGTGCTGTCCGGCTGGCGAGCTCGTCGCCAAATGCGCGCGTGCTGCTGACAACTTTCTCCGATCCCCTCGCGTCTGCACTGGAGCAGAAGGTTTGCATTCTCGCTGGGCCGGACGCGGGCGTGATCCCGAGAATTCGTGTCGCCTCGATGGGCGCCATCGCCGACGAGCTCTACGAGCTGGCCTTCGGTCGACGCGCGCATGTCGCCAAAGACGACCAGGTCTTTCGTGCGCTCGAGAAGGCAGCCGGACAGATCGAACCGAAGCTCAACATCAACTTCGTGCGCTCGGAATGGTCCAACGTGGTCGACGCCTGGCAGGTTACATCGGTTGAAGACTACCTCGCCGTTCCGCGCCTCGGCCGGAAGATGCGTCTCGGGTCGAAGCAGCGCGAGCGCCTCTGGCCGGTTTTCGCGGAGGCGCGGAAGGCCATCGAGGATCGCGGCTTGTTCACCCGCCCGCGTATCTTGGCGGCCGTCGCTAAATTCTTCGACGAACGTCAGGACAAGCCTTTCACGCATATCGTCGTGGATGAGGCGCAAGATCTCGGTGTGCCTGAACTGCGGTTGCTGACGGCGATTGCGCCTCAGGGCGCGAACGCACTGTTCTTTGCCGGCGACCTCGGGCAGCGCATCTTCCAGCAGCCGTTCTCGTGGTCCGCGCTCGGCATCGATATCCGCGGACGGTCGACCACGCTGAAGGTAAACTATCGTACCTCACACCAGATCCGGCGCGCCGCCGATCGCCTGCTTCCCGCCTCGCTAAGGGACGTCGATGGCATCCAGGATACCCGCAAGGGGACCGTTTCAGTTTTCAACGGGCCAGCGCCCGATATTCTTGTTGCACAGAACGAAGCCGCGGAAATCGAAGCTGTGGCCAGCTTCGTAAGGAGCGCGGTTGAGGCCGGCGTCGACCTCGGTGAGATCGGCCTGTTCGCGCGAACGCCCAACCTGCTGTCCCGTGCGCGCGCCGTCGCCAAAGCAAGCGGCTTCGATTGCGTCGAGCTGACGGAACGAGGTCATACGCGGGGCGGACGGCTCGTTATCGGGACGATGCATCTCGCGAAAGGGCTCGAGTTTAAGGCTATTGCGGTTATGGCTTGCGATCAGGACGCCTTGCCGCTGCGTGACCGTGTCGAGGCCGCCGCCGACGACGTGGAATTAGAAGACGTCTATGAAACTGAGCGTCAGCTGCTGTACGTTGCGGCAACACGCGCCAGAGACCGTCTGATGGTGAGCGGCGTCGCACCTGCTTCCGAATTCCTCCGAGACATTCAACCCGTCTGACCGCATTCGGAGATCAAGTTCAGGGGACATCTTTCTTGCCGTAATCGCGTCATACCGATTCGGCTCGCGAGAGGACAACAAATGGCCGCCAAAAAGGCCGCGATCACGGGGCTTGCGCTCCCATGCACGGCGCTGTTACCGTCGCTGTGCACGCCATATTGAAAGCGCGTACTTTCAATGACTTAGCCGATCCGTGCCGGCTGGGAATCTTTGGCTGGTCAATCAGTGTAGCGAAACGAGAGACGGCCGCAATCCGCAGCCTCGACGACAAGGGCCGCGCGATCGACCAGAGTGTAGCGAAACGAGAGACAGCCGCAATCCGCAGCACTTCCACGGGGATGCAGGCGATCCTGTGAAGTGTAGCGAAACGAGAGACGGCCGCAATGCGCGGCTGCGCCAGTTCCTTATCCGTCTCCGGGCTGAGTATAGCGAAACCGGACGGAGACGTTTCCTTTTAAATTGGACTGGACTGGCTCCTCGAACAGAGCGGTAGTGTCGGGCGCGCCGCGCCGTGAGGCGCGCCTGCCCCGCTGGCCTGAGACCAATGCGGGGCCGTGCTGGTGACAGCGGGAGCTGTCGAAGCACGGAGTCGAGATCATGGCGAAGCTTACCGATACTCAGTTGATCGTGTTGTCCGCAGCGGCTGCGCGCGCGGACGGCCTGGCGGTTGTCCCTCTGAAGATCAACAAGGCCGCGGCTACAAAGGTCGGATCGAGCCTGGTCGCGCGCAAGCTGATGCGCGAGGTGAAAGCCAAGCCCGGCATGCAGGTCTGGCGCGAGGATGAGGATGGGCGAGGGGTCAGCCTCATGATCACGCGCGCAGGTCGTGCGGCGGTCGGCGTCGAGGATGAGGCAAAGGCGATCAAGGAAGCCGCCGCTTCGACCAGGAAGCAACAGAAGAAGCCCGCATCGGGCGGCAACGGTCCCGCTCGGGCGCAGCAGACGCCGCCGCCTGCGTCGTCGCCGCGCGAGGGGTCGAAGCAGGCGCGGGTGATCGACATGCTCTCGGCGAAGGCCGGCGCCACGATCGACGCTCTTGTCGAGGCTACCGGCTGGCTCCCGCATACGACGCGCGCCGCCCTCACCGGATTGCGCAAGCGCGGGTTTATGATCGAGCGCTTGCGGGTCGATGGCGCGGCTTCCATCTACCGCATTGTCGGATCGGCGGCGGCCTGATCATGGCGGCGCGCTCAACGAGGCGTCAGCCGGCCGCCGGGCCGGCTGGCCGGCGGCGTGAGGGGCGCGCTGATCTCGCGCAGGAGATCGCACGCGTAGCCACGCTTAACGTCGATGCGCTGCGGTCTGAATGGCGGCAGGTTCTCGGTTGCGAGCCGCCTGCCGCCTTCTCGAAAGACCTTCTCGCGCGAGCGATCGCGCATCTCCTTCAGGAGCAGGCGCTCGGCGGCCTCAACCCGGCGACGGCGCGCCTGCTGCGCTCGCTCCAAAAGCCCGGCGCGGAGCCGCCCCGACAGGTGAAGGTTGGCTCTGTCATCGTCCGCGAGCACAAGGGCGTCGTGCATGAAGTGCTCGTCGTCCCCGGCGGCTTCTGCTGGCAGGGCGACACCTACGACAGCCTGTTGCGAATTCCGACGCATTCCGGCCGGGGATTCCGATTTGATGCCGGCCGGCGTTCCGATTTGATTCCGGCCACCATTCCGAGATGA
Organism: Pseudomonadota bacterium; assembly: GCA_021780275.1. The sequence goes on along the minus strand of JAJXZC010000287.1, from coordinate 37 downwards.
AGCCGGCCACCTGAGGTCGGTTCGGGCGGCCCCTACG
>JAJXZC010000730.1 GCA_021780275.1 Pseudomonadota bacterium | reverse complement strand
CGCCTCGAAGGTCGGCGACATCGTGACCGTCACCATCGCCATCGACGACACGGCCGACCTGCAAAACGAGACCGACCGCAGCAAGACAGGCTCCGAGAGCGACGGCATTCCCAACTTCTTCGGCGCGGAAAGCAAGATCCTGCCCAATATGTTCAAGGGCGTCGACCCCTCGAAGCTGGTGGGCATGAGCTCCAGCTCGACCACCAACGGCACGGGCAAGATCCAGCGCTCGGAGAGCGTCAACCTCAAGCTCGCCGCGACCATCGTGCAGGTGCTGCCCAACGGCAACTTCGTCATCGAAGGGCACCAGCAGGTCGTCGTCAACGACGAGCTGCGCGATCTCCGTCTCGCGGGCATCATCCGTCCGCAGGACATTCTCAACGACAACACCATTTCCTACGACAAGATCGCCGAGGCGCGCATCTCCTACGGCGGACGCGGCATGCTCTCCAACCTGCAGACGCCGAGCTACGGCCAGCAGTTCTTCGACGCGATCTTCCCCTTCTGAAGGATGTTGCCGAAAGCATATCACTGAAATTTTCGAACCACCCACCACCCAACCCACCTTGACGGGCCGGCCTTCAAAAGCCGGCCCATTTTTTTAAAGTGGCGTTTTTTGTTGCAGTGCGGTTTTCCCGAAAGAGCAGGGCACGCGCGATGTTTTTCGCCCGCAGGCTTTCATGCTTTGAAAAAGCCTTTATAATAAGGAGAAACTGGAGCCGGAAAATGACCCAACAAGAAAACAAGAACAACAAAGACAAAAAAAATTCCGGACCGATTTTCGAAAGCGAGCGGTGGATCTGGGAGAAAAGCTATCCCCGTGGCGTCAGCTGGCGCATGCCGCTGGTGAGAAAGCCGCTGTTTCACGTTTTCGACCGAGCGCTGTCACGTTATGCCGAGAACGTCCTCTGCGACTTCATGGGCAAATCCTATACCTACAAAAGCATCGGCGAACAGGTCGAGCGCATCGGCGCGGGCCTGCAAAGGATGGGCGTCAGAAAAGGAACGAAGGTCGGACTCTTCCTGCCCAACACGCCCTATTACATCATGTTCTATTATGCCATCCTCAAGACCGGCGCGACGGTGGTGAACTACAATCCCCTCTATGTCGAGCGCGAGCTGACCCATCAGATCGAGGACAGCGAAACCGACATCATGGTGACGATGGACCTCAAGTTCCTGACGGACAAGCTGGAAAAGATGTTCGGCGCGACGCGCCTGAAAAAAGCCGTCGTCTGCCCGATGGCGGGCATCCTGCCGTTCCCGAAGAACCTGCTCTATCCGCTGTTCAGAGCGAAGGATATCTCGCGCGTGGAATACGGCGAACGGTTCGTGCGCTTTTCCGATCTGGCGGACAACGACGGCGTCTTCGATCTTGCCGTGGTCGATGCGGAAAAGGACATTGCGGTGCTTCAGTATACCGGCGGCACCACCGGCGTGCCCAAGGGTGCGATGCTTTCGCACGGCAATCTCTACGCGAACGTCCTGCAGACGGTCGGCTGGGTCGGCGGCATCGTCGATCCGGGCCGCGACGTGATGATGGGGGTGTTGCCGTTCTTTCATGTTTTCGCCATGACGGTGGTGCTCAACTGCGCGGTGATGGAGGGCATGAAGATCGTCCTGCATCCGAAATTCGATCTGGACGCGCTGCTGACGTCGGTGAAGAAACACCGCCCGACGCTGTTTCCCGCCGTGCCGGCGATTTTCGGCGCCATTGCCCAGTCGCCGCGCGTCGGGAGGATAGATTTTTCCTGCGTCAAGTTCTGCATGTCGGGCGGCGCGCCGCTGCCGGACGCGGTGCGGCAGGTCTTCACAGAAAAGACCGGCGTCGTCAATATCGCGGAAGGCTACGGCATGACGGAAACATCGCCGGTCGTCGCCTTCAATCCGGCGCAGGGACGTATCAAGCAAGGTTCTGTCGGTCTGCCCATTCCCGGCACGATCATCGAGATCATCGACCGCGACGACGGCGTCTCGGTGCTCAACACCGGCGAAAAGGGCGAGATCTGCATCTCCGGCCCGCAGGTCATGAAAGGCTATTACAACAAGCCGGAGGAGACCGAAGCGTCTTTCCGCCACGGGCACTTCCATACCGGCGACGTCGGCTATCTCGATAACGAGGGTTACCTTTACATCGTCGACCGCATCAAGGACATGATCATCATCCGCGGCTACAAGGTCTATCCGCGCTTCGTCGAGGAGGCTTTGAGCCAGCATCCCGCCGTGGCCGAATGCCTCGTCGCCGGCGTGCCGGACGAAGAGCGCGGCGAGACGGCCTGGGCCTGGGTGCGTTTCAAAGACGGTCACGCGGCGACGGAGGAGGAGCTCAAGGCCTTTTTGAAAGACAAGGTTTCGCCCATCGAGCTGCCGCGTAAAATCATCATCCGCGCGAAGCCTCTGCCGCGCACCGCCGTCGGCAAGCTCGACAAGAAAGCTATTCTCGCCGAAGAGGGCATTGTGAAGGCCTGATTTTTCCAAGAAATCCGCCCGCGCCTGAAAGGAAGCCGCAAAACTGCCGATCTGCGGCGTCAAAGCGACTTGATGTGGAATCAACCACACCTGCGCCACTTTTTCTTGCATCTCAGCAGTTTTGCGGCTTCAAAATCTCATGTGCTATATGTCGATTGGTCCTAGTCCGGCCATCTTTTGTGAATCCACAGCCATTGCTCGGGACGTTTGCGAATCCAGCTTTCCAGCAGTTCGTTCAGTTTGAGCGTCACGGCGCGGATGTCCTGTTCGCGGTTGCCGGTCGCGGGCGTTTCCAGCGCAGGAAAAATCATCATTTTGAAATGACAGCCTTGCGTGCGCTCGATATAGGCGGGATACAGCGGGCACCCGAAATGCAGGGCGAACTGCGCGGGCGCCGTCGTCGTCATGGCGTCATGCCCGAAGAACGGCGCGGGGATGCCTTCGTTGAGCTTCTGGTCGACGAGAATGCCGAGCACGCCGTTTTGTTTCAGCACCGAGAGCATTTCCTGCGCGCCTGCGCGGCCTTTTTCGATATGCCCCGCCGCGCCGGATGCGCGCGCATGGCGCAGCAGGCCGTCGACGCCGGGATTGTTCGGCTTCCTGTAAATGAGATGGATGCCGACGCCGCGCTTTTTGGCGGCGATGGCGTTGATCTCCCAGTTGCCGATGTGTCCGCCGCAGAAAATGGCTGGCTTGCCGGATTCCCGCACCGCGTCGAGATGTTCGCCGCCTTCCAAACCGACGCATTCCCAGATGCGGTGCAGATGGGCGTATTCGGCGGCGGTGCGGCCGATGTTGTCCCACATGCCGCGGAGGATTTTTTCCCGCTCCGCCGCGGTTTTTTCAGGGAAGGCGCGGGCGATGTTTTTCCGCGCGGTCGCGGTGGAGGACAGCAGCGGGCCGAAACGCCGCGCGATAAACCCGCCCGTGGCCGACGCGGCATCGCGCGGCAACAGACGGAAAAATCCGTAAACGGCGTAGGCGGCGGCCGTTTCAAGCGCGTAACGGATATGTTTGGAACGCGGGCGGCGGTGCGGAAGCTGCGCGTCGGACATCAGGTGGATCTTTTGGCCAGCGCCTGCTCGATGAGCGGGAAGACGGCATCCTTGTCCTGCCAGACGAGGCGCACGGAAAATTTCTCGATCTTGCCGCGCATTGCCGCCGGCACGCGTACATGATCCTTGGCCGTGGTGAGCACCGGCACGTTCTTGATGGCCGCGGTGGAGAGAAAATCCTGCAAATCGTCCTCGTCATAAGGATAATGGTCGGGAAAGCCCTGCCAGCCGATGACGCGCGCGCCTGCCGCTTCCAGCGTTTCCCTGAATTTCGACGGGCGGCCTATGCCTGCGAAGGCGAAGACGTCCTTGTCCTTCACGTCGGGGTTGCCGTCGTCCGGTTCCAGCGCGGCGGAGAGGATGGGCGCCTGACTGTGGCGCTTGATGAATTCGCCCGCGCCGGTCGCGTCCTCACCGATGATGACGAAGGCGTGCGCGCGTGAAATGCCGAACAGCAAAGGTTCGCGCAAAGGCCCCGCCGGAAAGACGGCGCGGTTGCCGAAACCGACTTTGCCGTCGATCACGACGAAAGAGAAATCCTTGTAGATCACGGCATTCTGGAAGCCGTCGTCCATCACCACGATGTCCGCGCCCGATTCCATCGCCGCCTGCGCTCCGAGCGGACGCTTGACCGCGACCCAGGTGGGAGCTTTTTCCACCAGCAGCAGCGCTTCGTCGCCGACGTCGTAGGCGGTGTCGCGGGACGGGGCGACCTGCAACGGGCCCGCTTCCTTGCCGCCGTAACCGCGCCCGAGCAGGTGCGGGTTGAAGCCTTTTTCCTTCAAAAGGTCGGCGAGCGCGAGGACGACGGGCGTTTTGCCCGCGCCGCCCGCGACGAGGTTGCCGACGCAGATCACCGGCTTTTCCATCGGCACCGGGAAGTAAAGGTCGAACTTGCGCTGCACCGTCGCGCCGTAGATCCAGCCGATGGGCGTGAGCACGAACTTGAGC
>JAJXZC010000566.1 GCA_021780275.1 Pseudomonadota bacterium | reverse complement strand
GGAGCCGCGCAACGTGAGCTGCGAATTCGTCCAATGCGCCTTGGCGAGGCCCTGCACGCGCGGGCGATAGGGGCAGTCAGGTGCGATAACGGGAAGCCGCGAGGCAATGGGCGCGAGAAGCTTGTGCTCCTCCCATGTCACATCGTCGAGATCGTGATGCGCCTTCCAGCGGTCCCAGCATTTCGCGGCCTCGCCGTCCGGCAGCAGGGCGACCCTCAGCAGGAGATCGAGGTCGCCCTGCGGCCAGGACTGGCGCAAAAGGAAATGGGCGAGCCTATTCATCGCGCTCCGCCGGAGTGGCCTGCTGCGTGGCAGCCGCCCGCTTGCGCTCCAGTGCGCGCTTGACTGTGAGGAGGTAGCCGCGGTCTTTCTCCACATCGCGGCCATAGGAGAGGCTTCCCGGCCTTATGCGGCGCATTGAGAGCACCTCGCTCATCAGCTCGAAGGCATGGCCGAGTTCACGGCCCCGCGCGATCCAGTCCACCATGTCGCCGCGTGCGCCAGGCGGGTCGATCACCTCGCCGATGTCTTTGGCAGCGCTGGTGCGCATCATCAATGTTGTGCGTCCCCATAAATCGCGGACGGGCCCGAGGTCCGGCGCCTGCGTCGGGCCTCTGAATATTTGAGCCTGTGCGACGAGCGCAGCAAGATCGGGCCGCGCGGCGAGCAGTGCGATCTGGCGCTCCGCCTTGCGCGGAAGCCAAAGATCGTCGGAGTCGAGAAAGCCGATGAGCGGCGTCGTGACCGCCGCTATGCCGGCGGTGGTCGCGGCGCCGCATCCCTGGTTCCGCTGCCGGATCACGGTGACGCGACGGTCCAGAGCTTCGGCGTGCGCGCCCGTGTCGTCGGTAGACCCGTCATCCACGACGACGATCCGCTCGGGCGGCACGTTCTGGGCGAGGATCGACTGCAACGCCTCTTCGATGGTTTTCGCTGCGTTATAGGCGGGGATGACAACGCTATAGGCCTCAGGCATTCCGGAAAGCCTCCTCGGTCATTCCACGTTGCTTGAAGAGGTCGCCGATCTCCATCGACCCGCCGGCAGCGCGCCGTCGCATGAGGGATTTGCGCAGAGCGTCGATGAAACCACGGCGCACTTGTGCTGCGTCGTTGGTCATGTTGGCCGAATGACGCCGGTAGAGCACAGCAACGTCGCGTTCAAGGAGATAGGGCGGTTGCCCTTCGATCAGGCGCATGAAAAAATCCGTATCCTCGCCTTGCGGCATTTCCTCGTCGAAACCGCCGAGCCGGTCGAAGATCGAACAGCGAAAAAGCGCTGCCGCGAGTTGAACGCCTGTGACGGTCGCGGTCCGCGATCCCTCGACGACAAGGCTCGTTTCCTCGTCGATCTCCTCGAAGAATTGCACGAGTCCAATGACAAATTCGAGGTCGGTATTGCTCTTGAGAAGTTCGAGCTGCCGTACGATCCTGTGCGGATAGCAGTGATCGTCCGCATCGAGAAAGGTGATGTAGCTGCTTTCATTCGGGACGGCGGCAAGCCCCGCATTGCGCGCGCGGGAAACGCCCGCCCCGGGGCCGTCAATGAGCCGGATGCGGGGATGGGCGGCGGCAAGTTCGCCGACAATCGCGGCAGTGTCGTCGGTCGAGCCGTCATCGACCACGATGATGTCGAGATCCACCCCTTGCTCGCGCAGCAACGAGCGCAGCGCGGGCTCTATGAAGCGTCCGGCATTGAGGGCGGGCATGATGACGCTGATCTTGTCGCTCATGCGGACAATCCTTCGATGAAGTGCCTGATGGTTCCAGCGATATCTTCGGCATCTTCCGAGAGCAGCAATTCATAGCAGGGAAGTTTGCGGCAAAGTGAGGCTGCAAATTGAATGCCTCGCGCTTCGTCGTCGGGCAGCTGGAATACGCTGGACGGCGCGAAAGCGCGCATGGCGACGCCCGCAGATACCGGGCGCAGTTCGGATTTCTGCGCCTGCGCCACCTTTGGCAGAAGCAGCGCCTTGATCGTCAGCCGATCGACAAAGGGTGAATGCGACAGGGCGGAGGCATGGATTTCATATTTGCCCTGCCAGTTTACCGCTCCGAAGCGCGACGAAGCGGCGGAGCCAAGCGCGCGGGCGACGCCCGCCGGGTCCTGCTTCAGGATGCGATAGAGCGGGTGCGCCGAAGGACCGTCGCCCAGAGTGAGCAGGCAATAATCGTCGCCGACGGTAGAAAGCCCGCCTGCTATTCCGGCAAGCGTGGTGCCCGATTTACCGGAACCGCCCGCGCCGGAGAGAAGGACCCCCTTGCCCGCATGGCCGAGCGTGGCTGCGTGGCAGAGCCGCGCTCCACCCATTGCGGACGCCCAGTGGAGGAAGACGCGCAGCGGCCCGCCTGTTTCCCAGTCGGGCGTCGCGCCGGGCTCGCGGATCATCTGGATGCCGATGCGTTCCGTTGGCGAGAAGAACTGCCAGACGCGCGGATCGTGCAGATAAGCGCCGTGGAGGCCCGCCGCCGCCAGCGCCTCGTTGAAGGCCGCGCGGTCGAATGTGTCCTCTCCCCAGCGGGCGGGCGCGGGCGCGCCGATGGAGGCGGCGTCGAGGAGGAAAAGGGTGATCTTCGCGGCGCTCGCGCCCGGCGGCGTCTGCGCGATATTACGGGTGCAGAGATCCGCATAGCCGGGATCGCTGAACCAGGCGTCGATATTGAGGCCGTATATGCTCAGCTTCCGCAGATGCAGCGACGCGCGCGAAAGGTCCGCCGCCTCTTGGATAAGGCGTCGTCCATAAGCCGGAAGGCTTGCGGTGTCGATGTGGACTACTGGCATTGCAGATTCAGGCAGTGGGCGCCGGATCCCGCTTCACGGGCCAGCCGATATCCTCGTCAACATCGTGGATCGGGTCGGCAAGGATGAGCTCGGCCATATCGTCGAAAGATTCCATGGGCGGCACCTCTTCGCAGGCGAGCAGGGCCGCCGCTGCGGTTGCTGCTTCCATCGGGCTCGCGCGGCCCTCCGAATCGGTCAGCGCACGGACGAGCCCTTCGGAGATCAGGCCTGAGATCAGCGCGGCAACGGCCTCTCCGAGGGAGGCGCGCGCGGCGGCTGCGCAGTCGATGAGATCACGCGGCTTGTGACCACGAGCGAGATCGCGCCAGATATCGGCCGAAACACCCAGAAGGCTGAAATAACGCCCATTTGCCAGGTTCAGAACGACGACTTCACCACCAAAATCTTCGGCCACCACGTCGGGCGTGGACACTTCGTAGACCGCCTCAAAATGCATAAGTCAAAACCTCTCGCGTTCAACTCCACCCTCCGTCGAGGGCGTCCGCCGCCTCTTTGTAAACGATAGTAAGTATTCATGAAAATCACACAGTCCAAGGTGCCGCAAAATCTTCTAGGATGCCATTCCCCTCATTGGTAAAATAATTATTTTATCAACGGGGGGGATGGGGGAGGGTTTATCCGGGAGGAGGCAATGCAAGATGTTCAAGGCGGCCCGATGCCTCTATTCTCGAAGGTACGGACCCAGGGGAGAACGACAATGAATTTGGTAATGGAGAGTCTTGAAAAGGTGGCCGAGCGCGTCGGCGATCCAACGCCGCTCGTTTATGCGAGGCTCTTCGCGCGCAACCCGGAGATGAAGGATCTCTTCGTGCGCGATACCAACAACCTGGTGAAGGGCGAGATGCTCGCGCAGGTCATAGAATGTCTGGTGGACTTCACCGGCGACCGGCGTTACGCGGCCAACATGATCCCGAGCGAGTTGCGCAATCACGAAAACCTCGGCGTGCCGCCTGCGGTCTTCGCCACCTTCTTCGGCACCGTCATGGAAACCTTCCGTGAGGTTCTGGGCGAGGACTGGACGCCGGAGATGGATCAGGCCTGGCGGCGCTTGCTGGCGGGGCTTGAGGATCTGATCGGAGAGTTGGCGGCGGCGCACGCCTGAACCTCCGTGCGCGGTCAGCCGGCCTGAGTGGCCCCTGAGTCGTAAACCGAATTTTCCCACGCAATCGCTTCGTCCACGGCGGTCATGATGGCGTTGATATCGGCATGGGCATTGGCGATCTGTTCCCAGGCCGCCTCCGCGCGGTTGAGCGTGGCGCGATAGAAATAGCCACAAAGCCTCGCGATCTGGAAGAAGTGGTAGTAGGTCTGCTTCGTGTCGTTGATCATCTCGACCAGCGCCATCGGCGCGCCCTTGCGGAAGAGGATGTTCGTCAACCCGGCGCCATGCGGGCCCACCACGATGCTTGCGCGAGAGAAGAGTTCGATCTGCGCCGAAAGCGGCGTCGTGCCCGGATCGACCACCTGAAAGCCGAGCGGTGCGAGCCGCGCGATGAGTTCCTGCTCGTTGAGGATTTGCCGGATTGTGGCTGCCTGACTGTTCCGCGAAACATACAGGCGGAGGCGGGACTCCGGATCGGGTTTGGCTCCGAACCGCTTTGCCGGGAAGCCCAGTTGGCGCTCCGAATGGCGATCGGGTCTTACGACATAAAGGCGCCGCGCCTCGATCGTCTCGTC
>JAJXZC010000059.1 GCA_021780275.1 Pseudomonadota bacterium | reverse complement strand
GGCGTTTTGGCGAAGTGGTGGACATGACCTTCATCACCACGGCGGGTGAGAAGCTTGCCGAATATGCAACGCTCACACATCGCCTGAGCTTCATGCCGAACCCGACGGATGCTTCCATCGAAACCTTCACCTGTTTTGAGCGCACCGATCAGTCGGTCGATCTCTTCGGTGGCATCGGTAGCGAGAAGGGTACGCCCTGGCGGGCAGACGCCATGCGCGCATTGCGCGAGGCGGTGCCGGAAGCGCGATATGGTTTCTACGGGATCGATGGCAAGGCGCCGCTTTCAGGCGCGGCATATTATGACGCCATTGCCGATGCGCGCATGGGGCTCAATCTCAACCGATCTGACGAGGATTATCTCTATTCGTCTGATCGCATCGCGCAATTTGTCGGCAACGGGTTGCTGACCTTCGTTGCGCGCTCCAGCGGCTATGCGGAAATCTTCGGCGAGGATGAACTCGCCTTCTACGATGGGCCGGACGATCTCGCCGCCCGCTTGCGGCATTTCCTGAAGAACGACGTCGAGCGTCAGGCCGTGGCCGCCAAGGGCCATGCCAAGTATCACGCGATCTTCAATGATCGTCTCGTGGCTCAGTTCCTGATCGAGGCGACGTTCGGCTTCCTTGATGACGAAGACTATGCCTGGCCAACCGCGATTTACGGCGGTTGAAATTTTCGTCAGAACGCACTTACACAATCAGAAATAGGTGTGCCTCGCACACAGTATCCGAGGTGGGCGAAATACCGTGGGCGAGGCACGATAGCCGCCGCATTCTGCGGAGGCGGAGGCCAGTGCCATGGGTTTGGGCGGGACCACAGCGCTGACGCTTCTGCGATTTGTCCCGGGCTCGAATGGTGGGCACCCATTCAGGTGAGCGGGGACAGCCTCACAGTAGGTTGTCAAATGTTAAGGTTGGATTAACGATTTTTTAATCAATCCAATTAATCGACCATGTTGCGAATCGCTCCTTGCGTTGGAAGCAGGATAGATACGATTCGTTAATCACACGTTAAAAGGGAAATTTTTCTATAGCAACACTTTTTACGTGTGTCTCAACTTAAATTTGTACAGCCTTCGATGTATCTCGTCGGCAGGGCGGACAGGGGGCTTCAATGCTGGCAAGGCTGGATTTTGTGGGGGCAGGCCACTATAAAGCCCCTAAATCGCGCCCGGAGATGGCGCAACGATCAAAGCTCTGGAGTCAGAATGGCCGGCCATTCCCAATTTAAGAACATCATGTACCGCAAGGGCGCTCAGGATAAGAAGCGCTCGAAGATTTTTTCCAAGCTTGCCAAGGAAATTACCGTGGCGGCCAAGATGGGCTTGCCCGACCCGGCTTTTAACCCGCGCCTGCGCTCGGCCGTTCTGGCGGCGCGCGCGGAAAACATGCCGCGCGACAATATTGAACGCGCCATCAAGAAGAGTTCGGACCAGGGCGGCGAGAATTACGATGAAGTGCGTTACGAGGGATTCGGTCCGGGCGGCGTCGGCGTCATCGTCGAGACGCTGACGGACAACCGCAACCGTACCGCGAGTTCAGTGCGGTCGCTCTTCTCCAAGAATGGCGGCAATCTGGGCGAAACGGGCTCGGTCTCCTTCATGTTCTCGCGCCTTGGCCAGATCGACTATGCCGCCGACGTGGCTTCTCCCGACGATATGCTCGAAGCTGCCATCGAAGCGGGCGCGGAAGATTGTAGCTCCAGCGAAGAGGGCCATGAGCTTTTCTGCGAGGCCGAGGCCCTGCATGAAGTCGTGCAGGCGCTCGAAGGCAAATTCGGCGAACCCAAGTCCGCCAAGATAGTCTGGAAGCCGCAGAACACCATCGAAGTCGACGACGAAAAGGCGGAGACGCTGGTAAAATTGCTTGAAGCGCTGGACGACGACGACGATGTGCAGCAAGTTTATTCAAACTTCGAGCTGTCCGATTCGATGATGGAGAAGATGTCGGCCTCTTAAGGCTCGTCTCTTGTCAGCCGGGATTCGGACCTGAACAAACAGGCCCTAACCATGTCGGCCTCTCTTCGATTTCTCGGTATCGATCCGGGTTTACGTGCAACGGGCTGGGGCGTCATCGACGTCACCGGCTCGCGGCTGACGCATGTCGCCAACGGTACGATCACGTAGAATGATCGTCTGAGCCTTGCCGAGCGTTTGGTCCAGATCGAAGCCGGTCTCATCGAAGTGCTTTCCAGTTTTCAGCCCGATGGTGCGGCGGTCGAACAGGCCTTTGTCGCGCGTGATCCTGTCGCCGCACTCAAGCTCGGGCAGGCGAGGGGCATTGCGCTGCTTGTGCCTGCGCGCCTCGGCGTGGCGGTCGCGGAATATGCGCCCAATCACATCAAGAAGTCGGTCGTCGGCGCGGGCCACGCCGGTAAGGGACAGATCCGCATGATGGTCGAGATGTTGCTGCCCGGCTGTGGCGCGGCGACGGAGCACGCGGCGGACGCTCTGGCGATTGCCATTTGTCATGCGCATTCGGGCGGCGCGAACGAGCGCATTGCCGCCGCCCTTCTTTGTGAGGCAAAGCCCGTGAAGGCGAAGCGCGCATGATCGGACGTCTCAAAGGTCTGGTGGATGAAGTCGGCGTCGACTGGGCAATCATCGACGTCAACGGCGTCGGCTATCATGTCACCTGCTCGCGCAAGACGCTTGCTTCCATGCCCGGTATCGGCGAGCCGACGACGCTTTCCATCGAAACGAAAGTCAGCGACGACGCGATCCGTCTGATCGGCTTCGTTTCCGATCTCGAGCGCGACTGGTTCCGTCTGCTACTGAGTGTTCAGGGCGTCGGAACGCGTGTGGCGCTGGCGCTTCTCGGCACTCTGTCGCCTGCCGATCTCGGCCGCGCCATCGCGCTTGAAGACAAGAAGGCGGTGTCGTCCGCGCCGGGCGTCGGCCCCAAGGTTGCAACGCGCATTATCACCGAGTTGAAAGACAAGGCCCCGCAAGGCGGTGACCTGCATGAAGTGCTGGGCGTTGAAGTCTCCGCTGTCTCGACCGGTCAATCGGGCGCAATGCGCGATGCCGTCTCTGCGCTCACCAATCTCGGCTATCCGCAGGCACAGGCCTCCGGCGCCATTGCCGCTGCCCTGAAACGGCTTGAAGGCGAGGCGAGTGCCGAACAGTTGATCCGGCAAGGATTGAAGGAGTTGGCACGTTGAGTGATCGTCTTATCAATGCAGCAAAGCGTGAAGAAGACGACGTCGAGCGTTCGCTGCGTCCGCAGGTGCTCGGCGATTTCGTCGGTCAGGCCCGCGCGCGCGAAAATCTTGCTGTCTTTATCGAGGCCGCCCGCACGCGCGGCGAGGCGCTCGATCATGTGCTCTTTGCAGGACCTCCCGGTCTCGGCAAGACGACTCTCGCGCAGATCGTGGCGCGAGAGTTGGGCGTCAATTTCCGCGCGACCTCCGGTCCCGTCATTTCCAAGGCGGGTGACCTTGCGGCGCTCCTCACCAATCTCGAGCCCAATGATGTTCTCTTCATCGACGAAATTCATCGCCTGACGCCGGCGGTCGAAGAAGTTCTTTATCCCGCGATGGAGGATTTCCAGCTCGATCTCATCATCGGCGAGGGTCCCGGCGCACGTTCGGTGAAGATCGACCTCGCACCTTTCACGCTCGTTGGCGCGACGACACGCACAGGTCTTTTGACGACGCCCTTGCGTGATCGTTTCGGCATTCCGGTGCGGTTGAATTTCTACGAAGTCCCTGAACTCGAACTTATTGTGCGCCGTGGCGCTGGTCTCTTCGGCATGGATATGACGGAAGAAGGCGCGCATGAGATTGCGCGCCGCGCGCGCGGCACGCCGCGCGTTGCTGGCCGTCTGTTAAGGCGTGTGCGCGATTTCGCGGCGGTCGATGGCGTCGAACGCATCGACGCGAAGGTTGCCGACAAGGCCTTGCAGCGCCTCGAAGTCGATGAACTGGGCCTCGATGCCCTCGACCATCGCTATCTGCGCGCCATTGCGGTGAGTTTCTCCGGCGGGCCTGTGGGCGTCGAGACGGTGGCGGCCTCACTTTCCGAGCCGCGCGACGCTATCGAGGAAATCATCGAGCCTTATCTCATCCAGCAGGGGCTCGTGAACCGCACGCCGCGCGGGCGCGTTCTCACCGCCGCAGCCTTTGCCCATCTTGGCCTGCCGCTGCCCAAGGGCGGTATTCCCGGTCAGGCGGGCCTCTTCAACGATGATGAGGACCTATGAGTTCGCGTGAGTGGCCAGACCTTGCCGGTCGCATCGAGGGCAAGACGCATATTCTCCCGGTGCGCGTCTACTACGAGGACACGGATTTTTCCGGCATCGTCTATCACGCCAATTATCTGCGTTTTGCCGAGCGCGGCCGTTCGGACTTCCTGCGGCTCACCGGCGTCAATCACACCGACCTCTTCGAGGCGGAAGTGCCGCTGGCATTCGCCATCCATCGCATGGAGATCGATTTTGTCCGGCCTGCCCGTATCGATGACCGGCTGGAAGTCCACACCCGTTAT
>JAJXZC010000548.1 GCA_021780275.1 Pseudomonadota bacterium | reverse complement strand
TTGGCGGCCGCGAGAGCCGCGGTCGCTTCGAGAGATCCTCGGAGTTGCTCGATCTCGCTGTTGAAGAAAATGCGAAGAGCCTTCGACTGCGCTTCGCCCGCGGAAAGGGCGTCCTTCTTGATGGTCGATTCGGCGCGTGAAAGGTCAGAGCGAATCGTTCCCAGCGTTCGTTCAAGCATGCCGGCATTCGAGGTCTCGATGTCTCGGCGGGCGTTCGAAAAGGCGGCGTTCGCCGTCTCACGAGCGTCGCTCAGCATGACGGTAAGCTCCGCCTTCAGTGCCGCAGAGCGCTCTTCTAGCAGGCGCATGAGCGAGGCCTCCATCTCCTCTCTTTTTTTAGCGGAGGCGGCTTCCAGCTCGTGCGACGCGAGCGAGGAGGCGCGGATGCGCTCCATCTCCGTCCTCAGTCCCGCCATGTCGATGTCGATGAAGGCTCTCCACGCCGCCGAAGCCTTTGAAAGCTCCCGGCTCAACGCGTCTTCGACTGCTTTTTCCGCGGCCAGCTTGAAGGAGTCGTGGTGTTCGCGGCCGTTCGTGACGGTTTCTTTGGCGCTTCGCAGGGCGCTCTGGAGCTGGGCCTCGCAGGAAGCGCGCAGCGCTTCGCCGGTTTCGTTCAAGGCGCGGATCAGTTTTTCCGATTCGGCCGCCATGAAAGACTTGGACTCCGTTTCGCGCCGCGCGATCTCGGCCTCCATCGTCTGAGCGGCTTTGCGTACCGCTTCGCCGGCGGCCGCCCGAGCCTCGTCGCCGATGCCGGATTTCATCGTGGAAACCGCGCCGCTCAGCGCTTCAAGCTTGGCGTGTATGTTCGGCAGTTCTGTGCCCGCTATGGTCTTCCAGACGTGCGCGTGCGTTTCCAGCAAGGTCGCGAATTCATGCCGTAGCGCCGTAGCAGACGCGGCTATCGCCTGCCTGATGGAGGCTCCCGCGGCATCCGCTTCCGCCGCTTTGTGGCGCGCGAACGCGGCGATTTCGGAGATTTCCTTTTTTGCGGCCGCGGCCTGATCCGTGCCGGATTTCCAGCTGGCATCGATGCGCTGCTGCAGTTCCGCGGCGAGCTTGCGCAGGGACGTCGAGTCTTCCGCGGACACGCGGCGGTCCGCGTCGATTCGGGTTTCGACGCGGCGCAACTCGTTCGATAGGGTGGTCAACTCTGCGTGCAAATTTTCGTCTGGAGCCTCGGGTGGAATGGCCGCGGTCGACTTCAGCAGGTCTATGTCGTGGCGCATGGCGACCAAGTCGGAAATGCCGTCCGAGGAGAGGCGCGATGCTTCGTCGACGCGTTCCGTCAGCCCGCGGACCAGAGTCGAGAGGGAGTCGATTCGGGCGGCGAAGTCTTTCTGCGACTGTGCGATGCCATCGACGAATTGCGGACTGATCGCTCCCAGAAGCTTCTGTTCGAGCTGCTCGATACGTCTGCGATCCGCGGCGATCGTTTCCGCGGTCTGCCGGTCTGTTTCTTCCGCGCGGCGGCGCAAGGAAGTTTCCTTCAGGAGCAGATCCGTCTGCTGTCGTACGAGTTTGTCGGCCTCGTCCCGTTTTTGCAGTTGTATGAGCGCGGAAACCGTGTTCTCTTGAGCCACGCGCAGTTGGCGTTCCAGTTCGGTGATGCGCTGCTCGTATAGATCGTGCGCTGTCGGCGCGGCGGGCTTCTTCTCTTCTCGACGCGGCGGCGGCGGCGGCAAGTCGTTTGTGGTCGGCGCAGGAGGAGGCGTCGGGGCTGGGGCGGCAGGCATCTGCGCGAAAGCTTGATTGGCGATGGAGCCCGGCGGCGGCGGCATCGGAGGAGTTGCCGGCGGGCTGGCTGGCGCCGGCTGAGCTTCGAACTGAGCGAAGAGCGACGAGGTCACGGGAGGGACGGGATCCATGTCAATTCACCTCCAAAGCCGTATTGGGCTCTTCAGAGTCGGGGGGCGTCGCCGCGGACAGAAGTTCACGAAGCGCGGTTTCGAATTTTGTCTCAATCGCGCGTTTTTGGCTCGCGGGGGCTTCCAGCGCGGAGACTTGCTCGACCATGCTCCACGCCGGGGCCGAGAGGACCTTGCGCAGCGACTCTCGTGCGGGTTCAGGAAGTTCGGTCAGCAGGCAGCCCCATTCGGCCGTGGTCAGACGGGCAGCGAATTCGGACCACTGCTGTTCGCTGAATTCAAGCAGGGTGTCGTAAGTCGGCGAACGACGCTGGAGCTCTTTTGCCAGGTGCGAATCGATGAGTGCGATGCCGCGCAGGAGGCGTGATCGCTCGTTTAGCGCTTGGCATTCGAGCAGGCGCACCGCGTGATCGAATCCGCCGATGGCTCCCGTCAGTCTGCGTTCGAATTCTGCGCGCAGTTGCTCGATCATGTCCGGATCCACGAAGCGCACATGCGCCATCGCGGCCGTCGTCAGGGCCGCGATGTCCGCCGGCAGGCGATTGAGTACCGCGGTGCGAACTTCCGCGTCGAGGTGGGCCGCAATCAGCGCGATGTTTTCCGGTTTTTCCACCTGAAGCATAACTGCGACGGCCTCGATTTGGTCGGGACGGACGGGGAAGTTTATGCTTTCTTGAATCGGGACCGGCGCGCGGTCGCCAGCGGGCGGCTTGCCGTCGGCGTCGAGCAGCGCGAGGTCTTTCCCGCCTTCGAGATCCTCGTTCTTTTCGGAATTGGCGAGCTCCATTGAAATCTGCTGGCTTTGAGCGTGCGCGATCTCTTTCATGGCCATGGTTACGCGCATCAGAGACATCGACGCGATGAGCAGCGCCAGCAACCCGAAGACCCCAAGCAGCATGTATTCTATGGCTCGCTCGGCGGTCTCCGGTCGATCCCAAGCCATTTGCCAGACCGGTTCGAAGCGAGCACGCGCGACCGTCAGCGTGTCGCCGCGCTCCGGCCGCAGTCCCAGCACGTTGGACGCGAGCGCACGCAGTTCCTCCACGCGCGTCGATTCTATTTGGTCGTCGAGAATCAGCGTCACGGAGAGGTTTTTTATGAAGTCGGGCGGGTATAGATAGCTTTTCTCGTACGAACGGGGACCGACAACGGCGTTTTTCGAGTCGTCCGGGCCGCCGGGCAGGGGTATCCCTGGGAGCAGTTCCGGCACCATCGCGCCCTGCTGGGCGGAGGATTTCCAGAGATATCCGTTGTCCATTCCCGCGGCCGTCGCGGTCGCCGTCGCGCCGCTTATTTTATAGCGTTCGATGCGGGTGAAGTCCAGCGTGGCATTCACGACGACGCGGCTGCGGTTCGGCCCGACGACTTGACGCAGTACGTCTTGCGCGCGGTTGGCCAGCGTGCGTTCGAAATGCTCTTTGTCCGAGAGCGGCAGATTCTGCGCGCGCGCCGCGACTCCGAAGAAAACAAGCAGAATCGCGGCGGAAATCTGCACGCCGGGCACCCGGAACCAAAAAGTGGCGCCCTTGCCGAGGCCGGGGCTGTCGACGCCGATCTTGCCCTCGTGTCCGCGTACGATCTCCTCGGCGATCGCCAGGCCCAGTCCCCACCCCGCAGAGCGCGCCGCCGCATCTTTTAGGTGTTTCGACTGATAAAACTTCTGGAAAATGCGCGCGCGTTCATCCGGATGGATGCCGGGCCCAGTGTCTTTGACGTAGAATGCCGCCATCCGCCCCTCGACGCGGGCGCGAAGCTCCACCGTGCCGCCGGGCGGAGTAAACTTGACCGCGTTGCCCAGCAGGTTGCTCAGGACTCGGCCCAGGCGGGCTTTGTCGGCGTTTAGCGACATGGCGACCTGCAGGTTCGGCATGGGGAAGCGCACGCCGCGTTTTTCGGCGATGAACGCGACGGGCGTGGTGACGTCCGTGATCATTTCCGCGACCGGGAACATTTTTTTCTCGATTTTCATTTTCCCCGATTCTATCAGCGCCAAGTCGGTCAAATCGGAAATGAGCTGATTCACCTGCTGGGTGCTGCGGATGATGGCATGAAGCAGGGGCGCCTCGGCACCCTGGGCCTCGCTGCGCCGTAGCAGCAGATCCGCGTAGCCCCTGACGGCCGCCAATGGGTTGCGCACGTCATGCACGGCCATCGCGAGAAATTTGTTCTTCATAGTGTTGAGGCGCGCCAACTCTTCGTTGCCACGACGCAGGCGATGAGTCGCGCTCTCCAATTCGCGGCTGCGGCGCGCGATCATTGACTGCGCCATCGCCACGTCGTGCGCGAAGTTCTGAGCTATGCGCAGGTTGCCTCGGCGGCGTCGCATTTCGCGCGCGGAACTCCACAGCAGCCCGGCCTGGACGGCGACGAGCGCCGCCAGAATAAGCGCCAGAACCGTCAGCGGCGCGAAAACGCCTAAGAGACTCATCATGGTGCCTTCATTGGGGAAAATTCTCTTTGTAAAATTTCAGAAGCTTGCCGTTGGTCGGCTCAAGAATCAGAGCCCGATCGTAAGCTTTTCGGGCGTTCGCGGCATCTGCCAGCGCGCAATAAGCGGAGCCGAGACGTTCCCAAGAAAGACCGCTGTTTGGGGTTATGACCAGCGGGTCCCGGCCGGCACGCACGG
>JAJXZC010000055.1 GCA_021780275.1 Pseudomonadota bacterium | reverse complement strand
CGTAAGACGGCAGATTTTTTTTTTCCTGGAACATTCTTCCCAGTTTAGAATTATGTAGCGCGAAGGCCATTCGCGCGGCGGCGCGCCAATGGCGGAACCCAATCCTCGACAAACTCGGCAAGGCGCCCGGGAGAAAGGGCTGTCTCAATTGTACGAGGGTAATTCGTTTCGACAAACGCTGCACGACAACTGCGGCGAGAGTGGGCGCTTGATTGCCGCAAGAGACTGGTCCGCGACATCGATTGGTCCGATTGAAACTTGGCCGCAAAGCCTCAAAAGCGCCCTCGCTCTGGTCCTGCTGTCGCCCGTCCCCATCGTGATGTTGTGGGGCGAGGACGGCATCATGCTCTACAACGACGCTTATTCCGACTTTGCCGGAGGCCGACATCCAAATTTGCTGGGGTCAAAAGTCCGCGAGGGATGGCCGGAAGTCGCCGACTTCAACGACAACGTTATGAAGGTTGGATTGGCGGGCGGAACGCTTGCCTACAAAGATCATGAGCTGACGCTCTTTCGGCATGGCCGTCCCGAGCAGGTATGGATGAATCTAGCCTACTCGCCAGTGCTCGACGAGCGCGGTTTGCCGGCGGGAGTGGTCGCCATAGTTGTGGAGACGACGGATCGCGTGCTGGCGGAACGGAGAATTGCCAGTGAGCGGGAACGGCGCTTCCAAGCCTTCGAGCAAGCGCCCGGGGTCATCATTGTCATGCGCGGTGCCGATCATCGGGTAGAGTATGTCAACGCCGCCCACCGCGAGCTCTTTGGCAGCCAGGGCTGGATCGGCGAGTCAATCCGCGCAGCATTTCCGGACCGTGAGAGCCAGGAATTTTTGGAAGCGTTGGACCGAGTATTCGTCAGCGGCGAGCGCTTCGTCGCGCAGGCCGCGCCGGTCGTGTTCCGGCAGGCCGACGGGACCGTCTACGAACGGCGCCTCAATTTCGTCTACGAACCGATGAAGGACTCCGACGGAAAGGTCGTGGGGGTTCTGTGCGAAGGCGCAGACGTTACCGAAGCTCAAGTCGCGCAGGAGGCTCTGCGTAAGAGTGAACTGCAATTTCGTACGGCGCTCGAAATCAGCACAGTCGGCGCCATCACGTTCGATGTCGACGGCAAGATGATCAACGCCAATGACGCATTTCTCAGGATGAGCGGTTACTCTCGCGAGGATCTGGGGTCGGGCAGGCTGAGCTTGCAATCGCTGACCGCGCCGGAGTGGCGCGAAGCCGTCGAAACCACGCTCGTGGAGCTCGTCACGCGCGGCGAAACCACGCCTATCCAGAAGGAATATGTCCGCAAGGACGGGTCGCGCTGGTGGGGCCTGTTCGCCGCCAAGCGTCTGCAAGACGGTTTGGGCTTCAAATTCGTCGTCGATATCACGGAGCAGAAGCGGGCCGAATTCGCTCTGCGCGAGCAAACGGCGGCGTTGGAGGCGCTCAATCGCACAGCGAGCGCGACGGCCATCGAGAGAGATCTAGACCGCGTCGTTCAAACCGTGACGGATGCAGGCGTGGAGCTGACCGGCGCGGAATTCGGCGCATTCTTCTACAATATCGTCGATCCCAGAGGCGAACGCTATATGCTCTACACTCTGTCGGGTGCGGCGCGGGAGACGTTCGCCGATTTTCCCATGCCACGAAACACCCCCCTGTTTGCGCCGACCTTTGATGGTAAAGGCATTGTCCGCTCAGATAACGTCAAGCTCGATCCTCGCTACGGGCTCAGTGCGCCGTGGCGGGGTATGCCGGAAGGGCATCTTCCGGTGACGAGTTACCTCGCAGCGCCGGTGGTTTCGCGAAGCGGGGAAGTCATCGGCGCTCTTTTTTTCGGCCATTCGGTCGAGGCTCAGTTCACGGAGGCCCACGAACGCCGAATTGTGGGGCTCGCAGCCCAGGCCGCCATCGCGATCGACAATGCGCGTCTGTTTCAGGCGGTGCAATCGGCCAACGAAACGTTGGAGCAGCGCGTCGCGGAGCGCAGCCGCGAACTGACGCAGGCGCATGACGCGCTGCGGCAGGCGCAAAAGATGGAGGCTGTCGGTCAACTTACGGGAGGCATTGCGCACGACTTCAATAATCTGCTCATGGCGATTAGCGGAAGTCTTGAGATGATCGAGCGCGGGCTCGCGCAGCGCGGCGTCGACGGGCTGGAGCGATATCTGCACGGAGCCAAATCGTCTGTGCGTCGGGCGTCCTCGCTAACTCAGCGTCTGCTCGCATTTTCGCGCCGACAAACGCTTGATCCGAAACCGACCGACATCAACAAGCTGATCTATGGCCTTGAAGACTTGATTTGTCGCACTGTTGGGCCGTCGATTGAAGTGGAAGTGGTGGGGCAGAGCGGCCTTTGGTCGGCGTTGATAGATCCCGCCCAGCTTGAGAGCGCGCTCATAAACCTCTGCATAAATGCGAGAGACGCTATGCCCGGGGGCGGGCGGATCACGATCGAAACGGCCAACAAATGGCTGGATGATCGCGGCGCTAGAGAGCGGGAGCTCACTCCCGGCCAATATCTGTCAATCTGTGTCACCGACACTGGCGCGGGCATCCCGAGCGAGATCGTCGATAGGATTTTTGATCCGTTTTTCACCACTAAGCCGATTGGCGAAGGCACGGGCCTCGGCCTATCGATGGTGCATGGCTTTGTCCGCCAATCTGGCGGGCAGGTGCGCGTCTACTCGGAGGTGGGCAAGGGTACGACCATGTGTTTGTATCTTCCGCGCCATCACGGAGGCGTCCGTCCAGAAATTGTCGAAACAGCGCCCGTCGCCGAAACGCGGCGTGGCGAAACCGTGCTGGTAATCGACGACGAACCCACGGTGCGTATGTTGATGACTGACGTGTTGACCGAGGCCGGCTATACCGTTCTTGAAGCGCAGGACGGTCCGTCGGGATTGCTCATCTTGCGTTCTAACAGGAAGATCGATCTGCTGATCACCGACGTCGGCTTGCCCAAAGGCATGAATGGAAGACAAGTGGCGGATGCGGCGCGTCAGACCCGGCCCGACCTGAAAGTTCTTTTCGTAACGGGATTCGCGGAAAACGCCGCCATAGGCAATGGACAACTGCCGGCGGGGATGGCGGTGATCACCAAGCCCTTTCAGATCGCCGATCTCGCCAACAAAGTTCAAGAGATCATAAACGCCTAGCGAAGACATAGGACAAAAGCTCCAACTCCGCCGCCATTCGCGGCGAGCCGAAGGTAGCGAAAGGAACCATCTCAAAGAGAGCGACTGACCACTGGGGAAGGCAGGAGCGCGAGACCGCGAACGGCTTCATGGCTTCGCTCCGCGCCACCGCGATGCTGGTTGTGCGCCCAACATTCTAGGCCAAAAGCCCGAAATCTGAGGGGTTCGGCTTTTCAGCCTCGGAGCCGCCGTTTAACGCCGCCGCCAAGCCGTAGGCGGAGTTTACGAGTCCGACGTGGCTGAAGGCTTGCGGGAAATTTCCTAGCATGCGCGCGGCTGCCGGGTCGTATTCCTCGGCAAGCAGGCCGACATCGTTGCAAAGGCCGACGAGGCGCTCGAACATCGCCCGTGCTTCCTCGACGCGACCCTGCAACACCAGCACGTCGACATACCAGAAGCTGCATGCGAGAAAAGCGCCCTCCCCAGGGGGGAGGCCATCGGTCCCAGAATTTGGTTGCTCGTAGCGAAGCACAAAGCCCCCTTTGATCAGCCGCCGCTCTATTGCGCGGACCGTTCCCACGATTCGAGGATCGTCGGCGGGCAGGAACCCGACGATCGGCGCCAGGAGGACGCTCGCATCCACGACATCGGCGCCATAATATTGCATGAAGGCGCCAACTTTGGGATCGTATCCGCGCGCACAGATTTCGGCATGAGCTTCGTCACGAAGTTTCCGCCAGCGTTCGACGGGGAAGCGGTCGCCCAAGTGGGAGAGCCCCTTGACCGCGCGGTCGAAGGCGACCCAGGCCATCAGCTTGGAATGCACGAAATGCCGGGGGTCGCCGCGCACCTCCCAGATACCTTCGTCCGGCTCGCGCCAAACCGCCTCGACATGCTCAAGCGTCGCCAGACCGACTTGCAAGGTGGGCGGCGTCCTGCGTCGGAAGCTCATTTCGTGAGACTGGAGGTGCCCGCCGGTTCGGTAGAGTACGTCAATGACCTCGCCGTACACGTCGAGTTGAAACTGATTGGAAGCCGCGTTGCCGATGCGCACGGGCTTGGAGCGCTCGTAACCGGGCAGCCACGGCAATTCGCGCTCATCGATGAAGCGTTCGCCGCTGACGCCATACATGATTTGCGCCTGCTGCGGCGCGCCCGCGACAGCGCGAACCAACCAATCACGCCACGCCATCGCCTCATCCCAATATCCCGCGGTCATCAACGCCTGCAAGGTCAGACTGGAGTCGCGCAGCCAACAGAAGCGATAGTCCCAATTGCGGACGCCTCCGAGGCGCTCGGGCAGCGAGGTTGTCGGCGCGGCAACGATTCCGCCGGTTTGCGCGAAGGTCAGCGCCTTCAGCGTCAGCAAAGAGCGTTGCAC
>JAJXZC010000696.1 GCA_021780275.1 Pseudomonadota bacterium | reverse complement strand
AGGACTCGCCGGGCTGATGAGCGGCGTCGAGATGAAGTTGGAAATGCTGCTGCATGGCGAGCAATCCGTCGAGTTGCTGCGTCCCCTGCCCTCATCGGCCAAGATCAAGGTAACGGGACGCGTTTCCGAGGTTTGGGACAAAGGCAAGGCGGCCGTCATCGGGGTTGAGAGCACAGGCTCCGACGAGAAAGGACCACTCTTCAAAACTCATGCGACTCTATTTGTGCGCGGCGCCGGCGGATTCGGCGGAGAGCGCGGGCCGTCAGGCGTCGACGCGACGCCGCCGGCCCGGACGCCTGACGCCGTCGTCGAGGACGTGACGCGCCCCGAGCAAGGGGCGATCTACCGCCTCTCGGGTGACCGCAATCCGATCCACATCGATCCGGATTTCGCCAAGTTGGGCGGCTTTGAAAAGCCCTTTGTTCACGGGCTTTGCACATATGGCTTCGTCGGCCGCGCGGTCCTGAGCGAGCTTTGCGGCAACGATCCCGCCCGCTTCAAATCTCTCAGCGGGCGCTTTGCCGCTCAGGTCCATTTCGGCGACACCATAATAACGAAGATGTGGAAAGCGGGCGACGGCATCGCTATCGTGCAGGCCGAAACCCAAAACGGCAACGTCGTCCTGTCTCAGGCCAGGGCAACATACAAGTCCTGACGGACGGAAATTGGTCAAAGTGAAAAAAATATCAAACCACTTTGCTCATCTGCTTCAACCGCTCGATCTGGGGTTTACGACACTCAGAAATCGCGTGTTGATGGGATCGATGCACACCGGCCTCGAAGAGATGCCGGACGGCTTCGCGCGGCAGGCCAGGTTCTTCGCAACACGCGCCAAGGGTGGTGTCGGAATTCTTGTCACCGGCGGCATTTCACCGAACAGGGCGGGAAGGCTCGCAGAGCGCGCGTCGGTCATGACCGAAGACCTCGTTGAGGGTCATCGTGTGATTACACGCGCCGTCCACGACGAAGGTGGAAAGATCGTTCTCCAGCTCCTGCATGCTGGCCGCTACGGTCGGCACGCAGAACTGGTGGCGCCCTCCGCAGTCAGATCCCGCATCAACCCGCTTACGCCCCGCGCCCTGAGCGATGAGGAAATCCTTCAGACTATCGAGGATTTCGGCACCGCCGCGGCGCTCGCCCGCGAAGCCGGATACGACGGCGTTGAAATCATGGGTTCGGAGGGCTATTTTCTCAATCAGTTCACTGCGGCGCGTACAAATCAGCGCACAGACGAGTGGGGCGGCTCGGCTGAAAACCGGCGACGCTTGCCGGTTGAGGTCGTGAGGCATGTCCGCAAGCATTGCGGCTTGGACTTCATTGTCGTCTACCGGATATCCGTCCTCGATCTCGTCGAGGGGGGAAATTCTTGGCCGGACGTCGCCGCCCTTGCAAAAGATGTCGAGGGGGCCGGAGCGAACATCCTCAACACCGGCATAGGCTGGCATGAATCGCGTGTGCCGACGATCGCTCATATGGTGCCCCGCGGAGCTTTCACCTGGGCGATCAAGCGGCTCAAGGCGGAAGTCGCGATACCTGTGGTCGCTTCCAACCGGATCAATACGCCAGAGCAGGCGGAGCAACTGATTGCGGACGGACAGGCCGACATGGTTTCGCTCGCGCGTCCGCTATTGGCCGATCCCGATTTTGTCACGAAAACGGCATCAGGCGCATCGTCGAACATCAATACTTGCATCGGCTGCAATCAGGCCTGCCTCGACAATGCCTTCACCGGACGGCTGACAACCTGCATGGTCAATCCTGCGGCATGCCGGGAAGTCGAATTCAAGATCGTGCCAGCAGCCAGGGGAAAGCACATCGCGGTCCTTGGCGGCGGCCCGGCGGGTCTTGCCTGCGCTGTGACCGCAGCCAAACGCGGCCACAAGGTGGCGCTATTCGAAGCCGACATCGAAATCGGCGGTCAGTTCAATCTGGCGCGACGGATTCCCGGCAAGGAGGACTATGCCGAAACCATCCGCTATTTCAGGAACCGGCTCGACGAACTGGGCGTCGAGGTTCGGTGCGGCCGGCCGGCTTCGCTCGCCGATCTGGAGAGCGGAGGATTTGACGAAATCGTCGTCGCAACCGGCGTTCGCCCACGCCGTCTCGACATTCCGGGTGCGGATCACCCGTCTGTCCTGACCTATGTAGAGGCAATCACAAATCCCGCACACGTCGGCGCCGAGGTTGCCATTATCGGTGCCGGCGGCATCGGCTTCGACGTGGCGGCGCTCCTCTCGCACCCGCATGGCGCGCACGATCCGTCACAGCCCGACATCGAGAGATTTTCCTCCGAGTGGGGAATTGATTTGAGTTATACGCAACCGGGCGCATTGCTGGCCGCCAATCATCAATGGCCGTCTGTCCGCAAGGTTCATCTTCTCCAACGCAAGGCGCGCGACAGTTTCGGCGCTGGCCTGAGCAAGACGCGGGGATGGGCAAACTTCCTGGAGGTGATGTTCCGCGGCGTTACGATGACCGGCAATGTAACCTATCTGAAAATCGACGACGCCGGGCTCCACATCGAAGCAGGCGGCAAACCGCAGACGTTGAAAGTCGACACGATTGTCGTCTGTGCCGGGCAGGAATCGGCGGACGACGCGTTGTCGTTCGCACGATCCCTGGGCAAACCCGTTCATGCAATCGGCGGCGTCGACAAGCCGCAGCAACTTGATGCGGTCAGGGCGATCGAGGACGGCACGCGCCTCGCGCTCTCTCTTTGAGGAAACAAATGAAAAAACGAGGGCGTGGCAAGAGACCATATGAAATCAGAGTTGTCGCATGAACACTAACATCCTCAAATCCGAACTACCCTCGGCGACAACGGTAAAATCCGCGACCCGCGTTCTGGAGATTTTCGAGTATTTCGACGAAGTCAGACGCCCGGTGACGATTCAAGACGTGGCGCAGGCGCTGAGTTATCCTCATTCCAGCACCGCAGCTCTTTTGAAGAGCCTTGTCAGCCTCGGTTATCTGGAGCACGACGACCAGGGCAGGACTTTTTTTCCGAGCATCCGGATATCTCTGCTGGGCAACTGGGTGGAGGCCGAGGCGTTACCTATCCGGAATGTTCGGCGCCTTATGAGACGGCTTTCGGCCGATACGGGGTGCACGATCATCCTCGCCGCGCGTCTGGGAGACCATGCTCAATATATAAAGGTGATTCAAGGCACGTCGCCCATCCGCTTTCATGTCAAGCCAAGCACCAGGCGAATGCTCGCTTTTTCGACGATTGGCCGCGTTCTGCTCAGCGAACTTCCCTTACCCGAAGCGAGACGTTTGATTCAGGACGCCCTTGCCGCCATGCCGGAGCGACGAGCATCGACGCAGGAGATCGAAGACGAACTTCAAAGAATCAGAAAACGCGGCTTCGCGCTTTACAGCGATCTCGTGACTCCGGGGGCCACCATGCTGGCGATGCCCATTCCAACGGGCCCGTCCGGACGTCCGGTCGCCATCGGAATAGCCGCTCCCAAAGAGTATTTTCGCAGTCGCAAACAAACATTCACAGAGTTATTGAAAAACGCCATCGCCGAGCACATTTCACAAAACGGTCAAAGCCTTAAGGAGACCCTCGGCGACGTGGACCAGCTCGAAGGCGATGATGATATAGCGCCGTAATCATCCGAGCTTTGTATTCAGGAAGCCGGCCATCTCGTCGATCGCCGCCCGGCCTTCGCTCAAGACCGGCGCAAACCAGTGCCAGACATGAATCATGTTCGGCCAGACATGAAGATCGGCGGATACGCCGGCTTCTTTCAATCTATCGGCCAATAAATGGCTATCCGAGAGCAAAACCTCCGAACTGCCGACCTGAATCAGGAATGGCGGCAATCCCTTGAGATCGGCGTATACTGGCGATGCTAGAGGCATCCTGCGCGGGGTTGAAGTACCCAGATAGGCCGCCGTCCACAGCTCAAGATCGGCATGGCGCACCATCGGGTCCACATTCGCCTTCGCGCCGTAGGATGCGCCTTTATTTTCAAGATTGGCCCAAGGCGAAATACAAACGGCTGCGGCCGGAAGTCTGAGACCAGCATCGCGCGCCGCAAGAAGCGTAGCGACCGTCAGACCGCCACCAGCCGAATCTCCTGCCACGGCGAGCTTCGCCGGATCGACACCCGTCTCGATTAACCAGCGATAAGAAGCAAGTGCATCATCGACCGCAGCCGGAAATGGATGCTCTGGCGACCGCCTGTAGTCGATCAGCAGAACCCGGCCATTCAGGGCAAGAGCTATATGCGCCGCAAGATGGCGATGCGAGTCGAGAGAACCAAGCGCATAGCCCCCTCCATGCAGATAGAGCAAAACCCGCTTGCCGACGCCGACAGCCGGCGCCAGCCATTCGCCGGGAACCCCGCCGGCGGAAACCGGCGTGACCGTCACGCCTTCGGGAAGACCAAACGCTTTTCCGGCCTCGTCATACGAGGTACGAAAATCCTCAAGAGAACGAGCCTCCTCGGTCACAAGGCCCGTAAGCAGCTGACGAACGACAGCAAGTTCCTCAAGA
>JAJXZC010000800.1 GCA_021780275.1 Pseudomonadota bacterium | reverse complement strand
TCCCCAACCCTACGTTCGTGACGATCGCGAAACGCCCCTTTGTGTGGGCCGGGATGGCGCGAGTTGTAGAAGTGATTTGGGTGAAAATGGAATGGAAATATTTTTGCAAGGGGGGACTGGACAGGGCAAATCGGCTTGATCCCGTTCAATAAATCGCGCTGAGCGCGCAGGGCAGATCAGCCCAGCGGATCGCGCCAACAGATTTTTTGGATGTTCATTTGTGGATTCAGCTTACTTTATTTTGGCTCGACCGCGGTCGAAAAGGCCGGTCAGCCCGCCGGGCAACAAGACGACGAACAGAGGCAATATCAGCCCCATGCCGAGAGCGCGCCAGTCCTGAAATTCCTTGAAACCTTCATCCGCGACCATCAGGACGACCGCGCCCACCAATGGGCCCCAGACGGACCCCATGCCGCCAACGACGATCATGGAGAGAAGGAACAAGAGCAGCGTGAATGAGAAGATGGTCGGCCCCACGACGCGAAAGTCGGCGGCATAGACCGCGCCCGCGAGCGCCGTGAAAAAAGCCGATAGCGCGAAAATCCACAATTGATACTTGAACTGACTGATTCCACGCGACATCGCGTAACCCGGATTGTCGCGCAATGCCCGGAACGCAAGGCCGAGTGGACCGCGAATGACGATCACGGAAAAGCCGAAGGCGGCGGCAAGCAGCGTCAAGCCGAGAAAATAGTTCGCCACGATGAATTTCGACCCGAACAAATCACGAAAGCCGAGATCGCCGAACTTGCCGATGCCGCGCACGCCGCCGAACAGCGGCATGCAGCCGCCTTCGTTGGTCGTGAAGCATTCGGTGTCGTTGATGATCAGGAGATAGATCACTTGCGCGATGGCGAGCGTGAGCAGCGCGACATAGGGGCCCTTGAGTCGCAGGCAGGCCAGCCCGATCAGCATCGAGACGATGAGCGCCAGCACGGCCGAGGCCGGCATGGCGAGCCAGAGCGGCCAATGGAAGTAATAGCCGAGCATCGCCGTGCCATAGGAGCCGCAGGCAAACAACGCCATCTGCGCGAGCGAGAAGATCCCGCCGACGCCGAGCACCAGGTTCCATTGTGTGACGACCGTTGCCCAGATGAAGAACACCGTCATCTGGGTGATGAGATAGCGCTCGGGAAAGACAAACGGCACGGCGCTCGCGCAGGCGAGCATCGCCACTCCCGCAATGAGGTCCCGGCGACCGGCGGTCACAACCGCACCACCCGGCTCTTGCCGAAAATGCCTGAAGGCCGCCAGATCAGCACGGCGATCACCAGGAGCAACAGCAACGCGAAGCCAAAGCGAACGCCGAGCACATATTGGGTGGAAGCCTCGATCAGACCGATCACCACTGCTGCCGCGACGGCGCCATAGGTGTTGCCCAATCCTGCAACGACACAGATGATAAACGCTTTGAGCATAGGATCGCCGCCCATCGTCGGCGACAGCGTCGCGAGCGAGCTGATCATGACACCCGAGAGGGCAGCGAGCGCCCCCGACAACGCCAGCACCTGCGCATAGACCCTGACGACATGCACGCCCATCAGCTGGGCGGCGTCGCGGCTTTGGGCCGTAGCGCGGATCGCACGGCCGGTGCGGCTGCGTTGCAACAGCAGAGCGACCAAAATCATCATCACGACAGCGACGGCCAGAATCGAGATATTCTGGTAGGGAACCAGAACAGCGCCGAGCTTGATTCCTCCGGCAATGTTGAGCGGTTGCGGCTTGGCGTAAGGGCCGAACAGCTTGAGCACGAGATTTTCAAACACGGCGCCAACGCCGATCGTGGCGATGAATATGTTGGTTTCGAAGTTCTTCGAACTCAGCAACGGCCAGGCCGTGGCGACGAAAATCAGCAAGCCGACGGCCGCCCCCACGACCAGCGCCGCCAGAAAGCCGAACGCCGGCGGCCAGCCCAATTGCTGCGAGACTGCGTAAGCGGAATAGCCGCCAATGGTCAGGATGCCGCCATGCGCCATGTTCAGCATGTTGAGGGAGCCGTAGACCAGCGACAGCCCCACCGTCGAAATCGCGTACATGGCGCCGAGCGTCAGTCCGGAAACGACGATTTGAGTAAGGACGTCCACGACCGTCAGCCTCCCAGATAGGTTTGCAGGACTTCAGGACGCTGCATCAATTCCGATCCGCTCCCCGACCAGACGAAGTGACCATTGTCCAGGAGATAGACGCGATCCGCGCGATCAAAGATGCGGGCCGCGTTCTCCTCGACCAGCACGATCGTGCGCCCGCTTGCCCTGAGGCGGTCGATGAGTTCGTAGATCTGGTCGATCACGATCGGGGCCAGTCCCAGCGATGGCTCGTCGAGCATCAGAACCTTGCCGCCGCTCATCAGGCCGCGCCCGATCCCCGTCATCCGGCGCTCGCCGCCGGACAAGGTGGAAGCGATCTGCCCCTGACGCTCGCGCAGTTTGGGAAGCAGTTGAAACACCTCCTCCAGGCGGACGCTGGCTTGCGCGGCGGCCTCAGGCAGATAGGCGCCCATCAGAAGATTTTCTCGCACCGTCATGTCGGGAAACAAGAGATCGCCCTGCGGCACGTGCACGATACCGGCCGCGACGATCTGATCCGCCCGTCGATGCGTCAGATCGAGGCCGGCGAGCGTGATCGAGCCTCCGCTTGCGGACAAAAGGCCGGAAATGGTCTTCAGCAGCGTGGTCTTGCCATGCCCGTTGGGTCCGACAACCGCAATGAACTCCCCCGCGCCGACTTCCAGCGACAGGCCGGCGAGCACATTGAGTCCCTTGTACCCCGCCGACAGGTTCTCAATCGCAAGCAGCGGCGGCGCCATCACGGCTGCGCCTTTGCGTCGAACTGCGCCTTCAGGCGCGACGATGCGCCGGCGCCGAGATAGACGTCCACGACTTTGGCGTCGCTCGCGAGCCCCTCCGGAGGCCCTTCGTATATCTTCTCGCCGTGGTGCATGATCATGACCCGAGACGAAAGCCGCGTCAGAAATCGCATCACATGCTCGATGAGAACAATCGTAACGCCGCGCCTTCGCACATTCTCGACGACCTCAATCACCCGATCGATTTCCCTCGGCGTCAGGCCGCCAGCCGGCTCGTCCATCAACAACAGCTTTGGGGCCGCCGCCATGGCGCTGGCGATCATCAACAATTTGCGCTCCAGGATAGGCAAGGTTTCAGTTAAAGCAGCGCCAACATCCGTGAGCCCGACCAGCGCGAGAACGTCGGCCGTCGTTTCGCGGGATCGCTTGTCGAGGCGCAGGCCCGGCCAAAGACGGTTGGCCGCGCCGAATTGCGCGGCGGCCAAGACGGTTTCCGCAACCGTCATGCTGTCAAAGCCCGCATTGAGCTGGAAGGTCCGCAATATGCCTTCGTGACAGACGCGTTCGGGAGCAAGCCTCGCGACATCTCGGCCTTCGAACAGGATCTCGCCCTCACTCGCGGGGTTCAAACCGGAAATCATTTCGAACAGCGTCGTTTTGCCGGCGCCGTTGGGTCCGCCAATGCCGAGAATTTCGCCCTCGGCGACGTCGAAACTCAAATCCTTGACCGCCGCCAGCGCGCCGAAATACTTCGACAGGTTCCTGCATTGCAGAAGGGGCGCGCCGGCGGCGTTCATCGGCGGCTATGCTTTGATCCAGGGCGGCGTCATGAACTTGCCGGTCGCATAGAGTTCCGGACCGATCAGGGCCGGCCCCTTTTTGAAGTCCTGAATCTGCAGGAATTGATGCGGCATCCCCAGCGACGGATCCTTGGTCTGCGCGGGATATTGATAGGCGGCCTGCTCGCCCGGAATAAACCTCGTCGTCCCGCAGACCCCGCGATGGATCATGGCGCGCATCCGGTCGGCCACCTTGCGATTTTGCGCATCGTTGCCCGGCTCCCCCGTGCCGCCAGCCATGGCCGCAGCCGCGGCCCAGATATACGCGCCATCATAGGGCTGGCATCCCGAAAGGTGCCCCGCGTTCGGGCCGAATTTGGCCTTGTAGCGTTTCTCGAAATCGTTTCCGATTTCGTCTTGCAGGGCTGCGATCACGGTGGCGTAAAGCACGCCATTGACGGCCTCCTTGCCGACGTCGCGGAACGCGGGAATGGACGGCCCGTACTGCATATAGACCAGGCTCGGGGTCGGATTGCGAACAAACTGGATCATGAACTGCGCGAGATCGCCGGGATAGAAATGCGTAATCACGATGAGGCCCGGAGGATCTTGCCGGATCTTCGCGAGCGTCGGGCCCCATTCCGAAATCGGCACGTTGACCGTCTCGAACAGGCTGACCTTCCAGCCATATTGACCGGACTTGTCCTTCACCGCATTGGCGATATTCACACTATAGACGCCGGCGCTGGTGATGATCGCGACCTTGTCGTTGGCGGGCTTCCACTGACCGCTCGCGGAAAGCGCCTTGAGGTAGTCGAGCAGCCCCGAGCCATACCAGAACTCGGCGGGATCGCCCTGGAAGGAGCCGAAATATTTCTTCGGATTTGATTTGATCAGATTATTGTGCGCGATCGTGGTGTCATAATGCA
>JAJXZC010000160.1 GCA_021780275.1 Pseudomonadota bacterium | reverse complement strand
CTTGGCGGGCACAGCATTCATCAGCACCGAACTCGGATAATTGGCCGTGCCGCCCGGCACATAGAGCCCGACAGCACCAACCGCCGTCCAGCGATGGCCAAGCTCGACGCCCTGCGCGTCCGTAAAGCGATCATCGGAAGGCTTCTGCCGCGCGTGGTAAGCCTCGATGCGGGCCTTCGCCATTTTCAGCGCGTCGAGTGTCTTCGCGTCGCAAGCCTTCAACGCCGCGTCGAGTTCGGCATCGGGAATGCGGAGCGTTTCCGGCGTGAGCGAAAGGCGGTCGAACTTATTGGTGAGCTCGATCAGCGCCGCGTCGCCGCGCGCGCGCACATCGGCGATGATCTTCGCCACGGCGTCATTGACGTCGACGGAAGATTCGCGCTTCGCGGTGAGGAGCGTTTCGAAGGCTTTCTCGAAGCCCTTGTCGCTCGCGTCAAGTCTGATGGCCATGAATCAAATCTCCTGATGCGTCATGGCCCGGCTTGACCGGGTCATCCACGTCTTGGCCACAACCACGAAAGGCGTGGATCGCCCGCATGAAGCGGGCCATGACGGCAAAGGCATGGCGCGGAATATACGTTGCGACCCGAACATGGAACCTCAGCCCAGATCGTGTTCTGGCAAATGCGGCGTTTCCCAGACAAGACCGAGATCGGATAAATGCGCATCGAGCGCTTCTACTTCAAGCCTGAGCTCGCCGCCGCCGGAAAAGGTGAGAACCACGATGCCCGAAGGGGTATCAAGTTCTTCGAAGCGAATGGCGAGAAGGTTCAACACGCCTTGCGGATTATCCCGCTTCAAGCCCCGCGCCTGCGCCTTCAGCACATTCTCGAAATGAAGCCCCGTGCGCACGCGCTCATGGGTACGCTGCGCGGAGGTCTGCTTGCTGGTCGATGTCTCGCCTTCCCAGCGGAAGCGGTTCACGACCATGGCGAAGCGCCGCGTGCCGGGAAGGTAGGCGAGATCGCCGACGCGCGTCACCGCATCCTGCAAGAAGGCCGAGATCACTTCGAGATCGGCAGCGTCTTCCGCACTCAGCCGCAAATCGCTCATTGGTCCCCTGCCCTCAAGACGCTTTGGCGCGCCAGATATCGGCGCCACAGGCTCTGAGTTTTTCTTCCAGCCGCTCGAAGCCGCGGTCGAGATGATAGACGCGGTTGATCGTCGTTTCGCCTTCCGCGGCGAGCGCGGCCACCACAAGCGCGGCGGAGGCACGCAGATCGCTCGCCATGACGGGAGCCGCCTTCAGCTTCTCGACGCCGCGCACCAGCGCCTTGTCGCCATGAAGCGAAATATCCGCGCCGAAACGCGCCAGTTCCTGCACATGCATGAAGCGGTTTTCGAAAATCGTCTCGGTGATTTCCGACTCGCCTTCCGCCGTCGTCATCAGCGCCATGAACTGCGCCTGAAGATCGGTCGGGAAACCGGGAAACACCTGCGTGACGGCATTCGTCGCCTGAAGCCGCTCGCCATTGCGGTAGATGCGCACCTGCCCCTGCTGGACATCGACGCCCGCGCCTGCCGCGCGAAGCACCGAAAGCGCCGCCTCGAAAGTCTCCGCGTTGACGCCTTCGAGCGTCACCTCGCCGCCCGTCATGGCGGCGGCGATGGCATAGGTGCCGGCCTCGATCCGGTCCGCGATGACGCGATGGGTCGTGCCATGGAGCTTCTCGACGCCTTCAATGCGGAGCGTCGAGGTGCCGATGCCCTGGATCTTCGCGCCCATGGAAACGAGGCAATGGGCGAGGTCAGAGACTTCCGGCTCCCGCGCCGCGTTTTCGAGCACGGTTTCGCCCTCGGCGAGCGTCGCCGCCATCATCAGCGTATGGGTGACCCCGACGGAAACGATGGGCGAGCGGATGACCGTGCCCTTCAGGCCCTCGGGCGCCTTCGCCAGCACATAGCCTTCCACAAGGTCGATCTCGGCCCCCATCTTCTGGAGGCCCTTGATATAGAGATCGACCGGCCGGGCGCCGATGGCGCAGCCGCCGGGCAGCGACACCTTGGCCTCGCGGCAGCGGGCGACGAGCGGCCCCAGCACCCAGAAACTCGCGCGGAACTGGGAAACGATTTCATAAGGCGCGGTCGTCGAGGTGATTTCGGGCGTGGCGATGGTCACCGAATCGCCGTCGCGCTGGACGTCCGAGCCCAGCACACCGAGCAGCCTGCCCAGCGAGCGCACATCGGTCAGCGCCGGAACATTGGTGAATTTCACCGGCTCGGCCGTCAAAAGGGCCGCCGTCATCAACGGCAAGGCCGCGTTTTTCGCGCCGCTGATCGGAATGGAGCCTGACAGCCGGCGTCCGCCGCGAATGTGAATGGTGTCCATGATGGGTCCGCTGGGCACGGGGCCTGAATGCCCCGGGCGACCACGGATTTATAGGGGCGCCCGCGCGAAGAGTCACGGGGAGCCGGTCATTTTGGCCCCGAACGCCTCGCCCGTCTCGAAGGGCTTATTTGTCGCCTTCGGCGTCGCGGGCCTTGGCCTGCGCCTTGCGCTTGCGGAGATTCGCGCGCAGCGCCTCGGCGAGGCGAGCTTCCTTGGCCTGCTGGCCCCGGGCGGGACCCTGGCCGTGGGGCGCGCGGGTACGGTTGTCGTCGGCCTTGTTTTTCATGGCTCTCGGCCCTTTCGAGGCTTCATCTGAGCCCCGCATATGGCCCATGTGAAACCGGGCGTCAACAGCATGGCCTTAACCTGCCATTCCCTGTTGCATGAAGGGGGCAGGCTGTGGCACTTTCCGCGCGCCCGAAAGAGGTTCGGCTTCGGCCAGACCTTCCCTTTCGCTCCCCGGCTGCCGGGGCAACAGAAACGGCCCACGTAGCTCAGTGGTAGAGCACTCCCTTGGTAAGGGAGAGGTCGAGTGTTCAATCCACTCCGTGGGCACCAGTTTCCTCTCGAAAATCCAGCGCCACAAACGCCGTCCCGGCCCGCCATCGCCGATGGTGCGAGCCTAAACGTCCTGTTCACGAGCGGTTCAGCCGGCAAGGCCCATGCTTCATTCGCTGGCTTAGGGGGCCTTGCGTCGGAGTTTCGCCATGAACGGATCGAAAAGACTCACACTGCTCGTCGCGATCGCCGCGACGGTCACCATCGGCTCGTTGAGCTTCGGCGCCGGAGCCGCCCGCGCCGACGATGACGAGGAGGACTACCGGCCCCAGGTCCAGTGCGATTGGGATGGCGACGATTGCCGCTATGTCCAGCCCGAGCGGACCGTCAGAACCGAATGCGACTGGGACGGCGACGATTGCCGCCAGCTTGTCTGCGACGAAGACGGCGACCGCTGCCGCCCGATGGCCGAGCGGTATGAGCGCCATGCCTATCGCCACAGAGGATGGTGGTGAGCGGAGTCCGCCAGCACCCGCCCCCCCCCCCGATTCAGCGCCCCGTCGGCTTCGGCAGCGCGACGAGCTTCACCGCATGGCGCATGCATTTGGTCGCCAACATCAGCAAGCGCCGCTTCAGGGCAACCTCACCGGGATCGCGCGCGAGGCTCACATATTTCAGAGCCTTCAGGCGTCAATTTTCGGACTGT
Source organism: Pseudomonadota bacterium (assembly GCA_021780275.1). Next base: position 982 of record JAJXZC010000160.1, on the reverse strand, counting down.
GACATCGCCAGACTGTAGGCACATGGGGGAATGCGTAAGAGCCCTCGTATACGCTGCCAAACGCCTAAGCGCAAACCCGCCTAAACAGATCCGAGCAGAACATCATCGACACTCACATAAGCACCAGGTTGGAATGGTCGAATCGATGACTCCTCTGCGGCTAACGTGTTCATAAAGCCGGTGATGAACATGCAAAATTCTGTAAAGGGGGGCAGGTCGACACCACACTCTTGACCATGCCAACTTTTAGTTTCGGAGCTATAAAACCAATACCCTTTACCGAGAACACAAAGGACAGTGCATGGAGGAAAATCAACCTCTGTATGCTTCCTATATCGCTCTATTTCCGAACCGGAGATGTCCGAACCGAAAGCAAAGAGTACGGTCGTGGGAAGGCGACCACCTTTAATAGTACCGTCCTCATCCTTCTTTGGGAACGACATCAGCCTACTGACTGATGAGAACTTCTTATTGGCATCTTTGACTTCGGTCGCCGTAAGCGTAGCCTTAATCTCAAAAACGTAGCGGACGCACTCTACCGGAAAAAAGCCTAGATCGCGATTGACCAGAATCGGAGGCGCCACCTTCCTGTGGTAGACAACCAAGTCAATCTGGTCGGAAAGATTTTGCGTAGAATCAATTACTTTTCCCGTACCGCATTGATAGCTCTGCGTCAGAAAAGGCTCCACACAATCACGTGCCGCAATTTCGCGGATTTCCCCTTCAATGCCATGATGCCCAACGCCCGAAGCCAAACTATCCGCGTTTCGTTTTGCCGCTGCAATTCGATTGGCAATATAGTCGAAATATCTAGTGGTCAATTTTCCTCCGACTGACGATTCCTGTGCGGCCACCATAATGAGGTAGCCGCACGGGATGCCTACGATTCAAATCACCTTGCGATGTTGATGATCTTCAACTGCGTGAACTCCGCGAGGCCTTCTTCGCCGAGTTCGGTGCCGATGCCGGACATCTTCGAGCC
>JAJXZC010000615.1 GCA_021780275.1 Pseudomonadota bacterium | reverse complement strand
TCTTTGCGGCAGTCTCGTCGGTGTCGGCCTCGCGCGTTTCGCCTATACGCCGCTGATACCACCGCTCATTCAGGCGCACTGGTTTTCCGCCGCCGATATCGTCACCATGAGCGCGGCAAACTTCGCCGGCTACATGGCTGGCGCTCTGCTCGGACGCAATATTGCGAAAATTCTTGGCAACCGCTGGTCCCTGCGTCTGATGATGCTGGCCGCCAGCGCCACCTTCTTTGCCTGCGCCTGGCCACTTTCGCTTGAATGGTATTTTTTCTGGCGCGTCCTTTCAGGCCTCTCCGGCGGCGCGATCATGGTATTGGCCGCGACGACTATTCTGCCTCACATCCCGCATAGCCGGCGCGGCTTCGTCAGCGGCATCATCTTCATCGGTCTCGGGCTCGGCATCGCCGCTTCGGGCACGCTTGTGCCGGAATTGCTGAAGCTGAGCTTGCGCGCCACATGGCTCGGCCTCGGCCTTCTGGCTCTTACCCTGACGGCCGTAAGCTGGTTCGGCTGGCCCGCCGTGAACCCGCCGCCACCCGCTGACAACATCAAGGTTCTCTCAGCCACACCGGGCGAAAAGCGCTCGCTCTATTTGCTCTATGTTCAATATGCCGCCCTTGGGCTCGGCATCGTCCCCGCCATGGTGCTCATCGTGAACTATATCGCGCTGGGCCTTGGCTGGGGGTCAACCGTCGGCGCACGCTATTGGGTGGTTTTTGGTATAGCGGCGACGCTTGGCCCCATCATCTGCGGCACGATGGTCGACCGCATAGGCGCTTCACGCGCTTTCCGCATCGGCCTCATCCTTCAGATCGTCGCCACAGCCATCATGACGACAACGATCAATGCTGCCGCCATCACAGTGGCCACCATCATCTTCGGTGTCTTCACACCTGGCATGGTGACGCTGACGTTGAGCCGGATACATGAAATCCTGCCGCACGACCACCACGCCCAGCGCGCCGCATGGAGCAATGCAACGACGGCATTTGCGCTTTTCCTGACGCTCGGGAGTTACGGCTACGCCTGGCTCTTCAAGCAGACGAACGGCGACTATGAGCTGATTTTCGGCATCGCCACCGGCGCCATGATCTTCTCCACGGCGATCAATCTTCTGAGTGCATGGCGCGAACGAAAGGATTGTCTGCAAAGCATGGCGGCGGACTAACCGCCGCCGTCAGATGACCCGCCGCAAGATTCTGAGCGACTTCACCGCCCTCTCCTCGACGAACAGGCCCGAGGCAATCGCCAGCTTGCAGATCTCATAAGGCGGACGCCCGCCGTCTTTCGGATCGGGAAACACATCGTGGATCGCAAGGAGGCCGCCCGGCATAACGCGCGGCGCCCAGTGGCGGTAATCGTCCATCGCCGGTTCCATGCCGTGCCCGCCATCAATGAAAACGAAGCCGAAGCTGCCTGCCCATTGCTTCGAGACAACCTTGGACGGCGCGACGAGCGGGATCACCGTATCTTCAAGCCCTGCCATGCGCATGGTGCGGCGGAAAAGCGGAAAGGTGTTGAGCTTGTCGGTCTCGGCATCATAGAGCGTCTCGTCGTGATGCTCCCAGCCCTTCTGGTTTTCTTCCGATCCCTGATGATGATCGAGCGCATAGAGCACGCCGCCGTTCGCCTGCACGGCGACGCCGATATAGACGGTGGACTTGCCGCAATAGGAACCGATCTCGAGCGAGGGGCTGAGCTTCGAGGCTTCCGCCGCCGCGTCGTGCAGCGCCCAGCCCTCATCCGCATCCATGAAACCCTTGATGCTCTCGATGTCGATAGGAAGTTTACGCATTACCTGTCCGCCACATATCGCGTTTTCTGTTCGCCCAATCCGTCGATGCGGATCGTCACCACCTGCCCCGGTTTCACCCAGCCCGGCGGCTTCATGCCGCCTGCGACGCCGGAAGGCGTACCTGTCGCAATCACGTCGCCGGGATAAAGCGTGAAGAACTGCGAGAGATAGGAAACGATATGCGCAACCGAGAAAACCATGTCACGTGTATTGCCGCTCTGCCGCGTCTTGCCATCGACTTCCGTCGTCACGTTAACGTTCTGGCAATCGGCAATCTCGTCAGCTGTCACGAGCCAGGGCCCGATGGGCGCGAAAGTATCGCAGCTCTTGCCCTTGGTCATCTGCCCGCCGCGCTCGCGCTGGAACTCACGCTCCGATACATCGTTGATGATTGCATAACCCGCGACATGCCGCATGGCCTCGGCTTCCGATACATATTTCGCAGGCAGTCCGATAACGACGGCAAGCTCGGCCTCATAGTCCATCTGGATCGAGCCGCGCGGGATCAGCACATCGTCATAGGGCCCATTGATGGCGCTGTTCGCCTTCATGAAGAGCAAGGGCTCCTTCGGCAGATCATTATCGAGCTCGGCGGCATGCTCGGCGTAGTTTCGCCCGATGCACATGATCTTGCCGATCCCGGCAAGCGGCGTCCCCAGACGCACATCCCCACTCACACGAGGCAATGTCGCAGGATCAAGCAACCTCAGCCGCGCCAGATCGCCGGGCTGGAGCACCGCCCCCGTCACATCGGCGAGATGGGCCGAAAGATCGCGAATATGGCCATCAGCATCCACAAGCCCCGGTTTTTCAGCGCCCGAGGGACCAAAACGAACGAGTTTCATCTAATGGAAATCCTTCTGAAGCGGGCCATTTTTCGCGCTCGACGCGCCGTAACCCTTGCTTCGCATGTCTCAAATTGCGTGGCAAGGCTTCCGAAAACAAACAGAAAAGTAAACAATATCGCCGATACTTCCCGCTCTTTCGACTTCGAGGCAGGCCATGAGCATAGCGGATCAGACGCCCGGCGACATTGAATTTGAGGCGATCGAAGAAGCCATCACGCAGAACCCGCGTGGCCGCTGGTTTCTGAACGAATACGCACGCCGCAACCGCGCCGCCGATACCGAACGCCTCGTCGATGCCATCGAACGTCTCTACATGGAAGCTGTGCGCAGCCGCGCGCCAGCGCCTGCGCCCGAACCCGTGGTGATGCCCGCGCCGCAAGCGGCCCAAGCAGATGTAAATCTCGACCGCATCCGCCGCGCACTCGTCGAGATGCGCCAGCAGATCAGCGCCACGCGCAGCAGCATGGCAGACGTCAAACCGCGTGAGACGGAACACTTCAAAAACGACGAACCCGATCCCTTGGCCATCGCGAACTCCGCGGAGATGGCGACGCTCGATATTCTCGCCGCGGTCGAGCGTTTACAGGATATTTCCGACAGCCTGCGCGCAAGCGGCACGGACAGCGATCTCTGCGACGAGATCGAAACCCACGCACGCGGCATCTTCATGTCGTCGGCCTATCAGGACATGACGGGCCAGCGCATCTCGCACCTCGTGACGGCGCTCAACTCGCTCGACAGCCGTCTTGCCGCCATGCTGGAGATGGAAGAGCTTTCCGACGACTAAGCCTTCAATCAGCGGTCAGAACCTTCACGAAAAAAGCCGGATCGACATTACCGCCACTGAGAACAATGGCGACCGTCTGCCCCCTCAGGTCAAGCTTGCCCGACAGCAGAGCCGCCAGCGCCACCGCCCCACCGGGTTCCACGACGAGCTTCAAATCGTTGAAGGCAAAGCGCATGGCGTCCACCACATCCGCATCGGACACGGCAAGCCCGCCTGAAAGATTTTTGTCGTTGATCGCAAAGGTCAACTCGCCGGGCATTTGCGCCATCAGCGCATCGCAGATCGACCCGTCGATCTTTTCGTTGCGCAGACGCTTGTGTGCTTCGAGCGACCGGCGATGATCGTCAAAACCTTCAGGCTCAACTGAATAGACTTTCGTCTTGGGCATCAATTCGCCAAGTGCCAGTGACGATCCCGCGATGAGCCCGCCGCCACCGGCAGGGCAAAGGAAAGCATCAAGCGAAACGCCCAGACGGTTCGCATCCTCCACAACTTCCAGACCGACCGTGCCCTGCCCGGCTATGACAAAGGGATCGTCATAAGGCGGCACGATTACGGCGTGATGTTTCTCCGCCAGTGCTCGCCCGACGGCTTCACGATCATCCTTCACACGATCATAGAAGATGACCTCCGCACCTGAGGCTTTGGTCCGCTCGACCTTCATCTTCGGTGCATCAAACGGCATGACAATACGCGCAGGCACGCGGAACAATTTGGCTGCTGCGGCCACGCCCTGCGCATGATTACCCGACGACCAGGCAACGACACCGCCCGCGTGCTCCGCCTCAGTCAATTGCGACAGACGGTTGTATGCCCCGCGGAATTTGAAGGAACCGGTACGTTGCAGAATTTCCGGTTTGATCAAAACCTTTGCGCTGGCAGCTTCATCAAGAGCGGCATTCGCAAGAAGCGGTGTGCGAATGGCGACGCCGGCGAGCCGCTCAGCGGCGGCTTTCACATCGGCATATGTCGGCAAGCCGATCATGTGATGCCGAATTCGACATTGACGCTGCCGACGTTCCATTGCGCCTCGCCATTGACGATGCGCCGCGTCAGCCGCGTCATGGAAAGCGGCGCAATCTCGAAACGCATCACCG
>JAJXZC010000338.1 GCA_021780275.1 Pseudomonadota bacterium | reverse complement strand
AATGTTGGACAGCAGCCGGAGCTTCTTGATCTGGCGCACGGGCAGAGCGAGCGCGACGCCGATCGCCTCCTCGGTCCAGCCGAGCGCGACCAGGCGCTCGATCGCCCGCCACTGATCGACGGGGTTCAGCGGCTCGCGGGCGATGTTCTCGATCATGGAGCGCATACCGCCGTTGTCGTTCGCCGCCTCGTCAACGAGCACGTCGATTTCCTCGAGGCCGGCGGCGATCGCCTGTTTCACGCGGCGGTGGCCCGCGTTGACGATGTAGCCGTTGCCGCCGCCGGTCTCCGGCGTAATGACGGGCGGCTGGACGATGCCGACAGCCTTGATGGTCGCCAGTAGCAGCGCGTCGGCCTGCGGCGTCGACTTGGTCTGGCGCGTGCGGTCGGGGTTCTCCTTCAACGCGCGCGGATCGACTTTCGTGAGATGCATGGGGATGCTCCTTCAGGGTTTGCCGGACGCGGGTCTTTCCCCGTCCTTTTCCGTCTTCTTTCCGAAGACCCCTTCCGGCCCGCGAAGCGGACGGGCCGGCGCAAGTGCGGTCGAGCGGCCCTGACTGGCCGGACGCGCGGGGCTCCCAGCCCTGCGCAGGACGACGGGCCGGGATCGCGTAGTCCCGCACTTGAGCGTCAGCGTCGCTGGTTTGGTCGCTTTGCGAGCAGCTCTCTTCTCTCTTCTCCCTCCATGCTTCAACACGGCGAAATGCTCATTGGCCGGTTGACGCTTCGCATACAATTGCATTCCATCTATCTTAATTTCTTGGGAGCGATTTCATGCATTCATTGGGCCTTCACGCCGTATTTCGATTTCTTGGATTGCTGACTCCGCCCGCATTGGTGGGCCTGTGGCTGGCATCCGCAGGAAGTTATGTTTGGTGGCGGGACGCCATCATCATCGTTGGCATCACCATCGCCACATTTCTTATTGTGAAGCGGCGCATCAAAGCACGTGGCGGCGTAGCAAACGATCTCGCGTTCAAGAGGTGCTTTTCGGACCTGACAGTGCGAACTTCTCTCGTGTGGGGCTTGAGTTGCTGGATCGTCGCTAGCGCCGCTGATATCGCATTCGCGCCGCCTGAGCTGCCGCTCCGCGGAACTGTGGCAAGCCCTCCTGCCAAAAGAGAGTCTTTGGCGTCGCTGCGGCTCGGCCTTGCGATGTCCGGTGGGGGCTATCGTGCAGCACTCGTGCACTCAGGCGTGCTGCAAGAACTCGCCACTCTTGGTATCCCCGTTACAAACATCGCCTCGGTCTCGGGCGGTTCAATAATCGGCGCGTTCGTATCGCAGGGCGGCGATCCCGCCGATTTCGTCAACGCGGTGAAGGCCGGTCGCTTTCGCTTCAAACGAGAATTGTTGTCTGCGTTCGCTCTGCCGCGCTGGATCTTGCCGTTTGATTCATTTTCCCGCCGCGACGTTCAAGCAGAAATAGTGCGACGGCACCTACTGACCAACTCTCCGAGCGCGTCGCCGCGGCCTGCTTTGATGCTTGCGATGACCGATCTTCGTCACGGTCTCAGCGTCGGTGCAACCGCTGAAGGCTTGATGTTGTCCGGGCCGACGACGGCCCGCTTTTTTCGCTACCATGACGCTGTCGAGATCGACGGTTTGTCAGACATTCCGGATGCTGTCGCTGTTTCGGGCGCATTTCCAGGGGCTTTCCCAGCCCTCCATACCACGGCGCGATTGACGATGGTCGGTGAGCCGCTGACGTCGAGCCCCGACAGTCGGATGTTGCCTCTCGCGCTCCTCGATGGTGGGGTACGCGACAATCTGGGGCTCCAACTGTTGCAGGACATTGATCAGGAGTCGCGTGGAACCGGTCGCACATCGTTGTCGTGGCCAGGGTTCAAACCTGCACAACACTGGGCTCTCGATCTAATTGTCGTCTCCGATGGCGGCCAGTCTTTTGAGTTCGCCGACGGACAGCTCGGCCTCCTTGGGGAGGTCTTTCGGGCTATCGACGTGTCGGGTCTGGAGACCGGCATTCTTCGACCGGTCATACAGACGGCCGACCTTCCGATCGTCTCCCTCTCGATCGCGGCCGAGATTGGCCTTGCTCCTGATGCGACCATCGTGCAGTCGACCAAGCGGCCGAGGGCCGAAATTCGGCGCGACTATTTTCGGCCGCGCAAGCCAGACGACCCGGCACTGGCCCGGCTCGTGGAGATCGTACCCGAGCGTGACTTGGCGCGCCAAGCTGTGGCTGCGTATGCGCGAACCCGCGGATTGGCGCCGATGAATATCAGCGACCTCGATACACGTTGTCGAGAACCAGCCAACGTGGACGCAGCGGAATGCCACTGGCGCACGTTCGCTGACATCGTTCTCGACGACATCGACCGTGTGGCCGCGATTTTTCGACAGTCAGCAACCCTCCAAGATCAATACTCTGTGGGCGATGCCGACGCCCTTGTGCGACTTGGACGATACTTCGTGCTCCTGAAACTCGGAGAGATCGAGCAAAAGTTAGCGATCAAGACAGGTCGCCGGTTGCCATAGAACAACCGGCACGCGCGACACGATTGCGTTGTCCGCCGCCTCCGTAGACCTACGAGTCTTGCGCGACGATCCCGGACGACGGCATCGCACCAGAGCTACGCCGCAATCCCTGTCGGTTCACCGGTCGCCTCACGATCGAAAGCAAGCGCTTTTTCGACTTCCGTCAACTCTTGACGCTTCCCAGCAAGTTCACTCGCAAATGCGAATTCCCCGCCTTGGCGCGACCGATAGGAATCCAGTCGCCGTTCCGCATCGTCGAGCCGATGACGATAGCGCTCACGTTCCTCCTCGAATCCATCGAGCGCATGCTCGATGCGCGCGACGGCGCCGAGCGGCGTTACGGTGACCGGCAGCTCGATCTCATAATCGGCGCCCGTGCGCCGAAGAGTGGTCGCGTAACGATAGCCGTCGCGTCCAAAACGCCCGCCCTCGTATTCGAGGTCGAACCCGCGGATGGAGGCGATCACGGTTTCCCCTGCCTGTTGGAGTTGCAAGAGGGTGAGGATTTCCTTCATGAGCGCCTGACCGGCGGCCTTGCGCTCGGTGTGGGACTTTCCCCTCACACTCATCGCGAAGGCGTCTCCCGCCGTCGGGACAAGGCGTTCAAGGTCGTTGCCAATCTCCCCGATCCGCCGCGTGGCATGCTCGATATCGCGCTCGGCGTCCCGGATCTGTCGGCGGATGGCGAACTGATCGTCCTGGTGCGCTGCGCGCAACCGCTCGAGCCGGGCGATATCCGCCTCGAGCCCAGCCTTCTGCATGAGACGCTGATCGCCGCTGGCGATCGCTTTTGCCATCGCAAACTGATTGGCCTGCTCGCCGAGGTCTTCCAGCCGGCGGATCGACGTGTCGCCCGAAAGCGCGGCGGCGATGAATCGGGCCTTGCGCTCATTATTCTGCCACATCGTCGCGTCGAGCGAACCCTCGGTTGCATATGCAAAAATATCGACTTCGTCATGCTGATTGCCCTGCCGGACGATCCGCCCCTCGCGCTGCTCGATCTGCGAGGGAAGCCAGGGGACGTCGAGATGGTGGAGCGCCTTGAGGCGAAGCTGCGCGTTGACTCCGGTTCCCATGGTACCGGATGAGCCGATCAGGAACCGAACTTTTCCGGCGCGCACATCGGCGAACAGACGCTGCTTCGCCTCCGTCTTCTTGAAATCCTGCATGAAGGCGATTTCGGACGCCGGGACGCCAAGCCGAATGAGTTCGTCGCGAATCCAGCGATAGGCAGAGAAGCCGCGCGTCTTCTCGACAGAAATCGTTCCGAGGTCGGAAAAGATCATCTGCGTGGCTCCCGGAAGCTCGTAGGATCTGCCGTCCGGCTGGACGTAGGCCCGTTCCGTCGTCTCGCGCCAGATGCGGAAGGCGGTGTCGATCAGCAGGTTGAGCTTGTTGTCAGGCTCGTTGTCGTTATCCGGATCGACCAGGCGCAGGTCGATTGCGGCATGGCGACCGTCGGTGATGACCTTCAGCAGGATATCGTCGCCTTTTTGCACCTTGGTCGTGCGGGCTTCGATCTCGGCGATCCGGTCGGCGAGCAGCCCCTGGTAGTGGCGGAAGGCCTCGCTCGGTTCGGCCGTGACCAGCTGCCGCTGCCCGCCCCGGATGCGCGGCAGGCGGAGGTATTGGCGCAGGTCGTCCTTGAGCACGACATCGGCGCAGGCCCGGAACATATCGATCAGCTCGGGCACGTTGACGAATTGCGAGAAGCGCTCGACCGGCTTGTAGGCGCCGGAGGGCTGCAATTCGAGTTCGGTGCGGGTGTCGCCGAAGGAGGCGGCCCAGGCGTCGAACTCGTGGACCCCGCGCTCGCGCAAGGCCCCCTCGTTCTGGAAGCGGAGCAGCGTGAACATCTCGCCGAGCGTATTGGTGATCGGCGTGCCCGAGGCCTGGATGAGGGCGCGGCGCGGGTTGCGGGCGTCGATGAACCGCATCTTGACGTAGAGGTCCCATGCCCGCTGCGAGCCCTCGGGATCGATCCCCTTGAGGTTCGTCCGGTTGGTGGCGAAGGAGAGCTTGCGGAACTCCTGGGCTTC
>JAJXZC010000303.1 GCA_021780275.1 Pseudomonadota bacterium | reverse complement strand
CGCCGCATCTGCGCGCTCCGCACGAAGAGCCGCAGCCGACGAAGCCGGCGCGCGCTCGTCGTCCGCGGGCAGGCAAAGTGACCGCGGAGATTCCGGCGATTCAGCGCGCGGCGCTACCCGCTCCGCCCGCGACGGAGAAACCCGCCGTGAAACGCAGCACGACGAAGAAAGCGACGGCACCGAAAGCCGCCGCCGCGAAAACCACGACGACTGCTGCGAAGAAAACTCCCGCCAAGAAAGCGACGAGTACGGTGAAGAAAGCTCCGGCGAAAAAGGCCGGAGCAAAGAAAAGCCCCGCAGCGAGCGGGGCCAAGAAGAAGACGAGCGCAACGGCGGGGCGCAAGAAGAGCTCGTAGCGCCGATCGCGCTATCGCAGCGAGTTGCGATCGTCGAAAGGCGATCGCAACCGACTGCCGTCTACAGGCAGCCGGAATGCTGCCGACCTGCCGGCACCAACGGCAGATAGATGAGCGGCGCAATGCTCGACGGAAAACGGCCCATTCGCTGCACGTCGAGCGATGAAAAATCATCGTCGCCTCGACTTGACGAGACGGTGACTTCGGTAAAGCCCGGGCACGATCGAAAAGCAGTGAAGCGAAAATTCAACGTCGTCGTTTGATCGCTGTTTATTCCGGCTCCGAACGCATAGGCATTCGAGGTATCGGCTTTTACGACCCTGATTGAATATGTATCGGGCGGCAGCGTCAAAAAGACGTAGAATCCGTGTCGATCGGTGTACCTTTTGCCGGTGTAACTTGGAGAAGCGACGGTGACCAGCGCGTTTGCGACGGGTCGCCCGCTCGCCTCGCGGACGTAGCCTCTTAGGACGCCGGTCGTGCCGGCATCACATCGATTCCAAGCGCTCAGCGCGAAGAGCAGTGGAAGTGCTGCAAGCATCAAGCGCCCTCTCGCTCGTCGCAGGGCGAGGCTGACGCCCGATGATTGCGTCACGTTCACGGAAATCGGCTAGCCGGCGTGCAAGGCGCTAGAGCTTCGTCGTTATTCCGGAGTTTTGCGCGGATATTTCACCATCCAAAACTTCTATCGCGCGTTTGAGTTGTACGTCGTGTGCCGGGCGCCCGAATTGCGCATCTTTATTTTCGGCGACGACGATATTGGGGATGATGCCCTTATGGTTGATGTAGTGATACTCCGGCGTGAGGTAGCGCGCGGTCGTAATCTTTACGGCTCCGCCGTCGCGCAGCGGGAAGAGTGTCTGCACGACGCCTTTTCCGAAAGTCTTCGTACCGATCACCACCGCAGTTCCGCTCTCTTTGAGTGCCGCAGTCGTAATTTCCGAGGCCGATGCGGTGTACCCGTTGACCAGCACGACCAGCGGAACCGGCGAGATTGCCGTTCCATCGGCTTCGAGCGTATCGATATGCTTGCCGCTGGTTTCGATTGAAACGATCGGCCCTTCGGCGATAAACTTCGAACTCACCGAAACGGCAGCCTGAAGATAGCCGCCGCCGTTATTGCGCAGGTCGAGCACGAACGCACGCGCACCCTCTTTATGAAGGCGCGAGAGCGCCGTCGCTAATTCGGCTCCGGTCGTTTCACCGAAGACCGTCAATGCGACGTAGCCGATTTTTCCCGGCAGCATTTTATCGAAGACGGTAATTTGATGAATCTTCGCACGCGTCAGCACGATCGGCTTCGGCAACAGCGCGCCGCTGCGTTCGACGGTGAGCGTTACCTGCGTGCCGATTTTTCCGCGTAATTCCTTGCTCGCTTCGACGGTCGTGATGCCGTAGGTCGATTTGCCGTTGACGGCGGTAATGAGGTCGTCTTGCTGGATGCCCGCCTTATCGGCCGGGCCGCCGGGAACGACCTGATAGACGGAGATATATTTCGTCTTATTATCGGGCTGAATGACGATGCCGGTTCCGCCGAAATTCGTCCCGTCGAGCCCGTTGTTGAGCGCCTTATAATCTTTGGGATCGAGAAAGACGGTCCAACGGTCGTGCGCCGAGTACATCATGCCCCAAAGTGCCGCGAACACGTATGGCTTGAGCGGGCGATTTTTTCCGCCGAGCATGCGCGCCCGTTCGATTTCGTAGGCGATCGCGCGGAGATTCCCCGTGGTACTGCCGGTAGCCAACAACGGCGGCAGCGTGCGTTTCGCGACATGTTCGTGTGCGAGTTCGAGTACGAGGCCGTAGCGAACGCCGTTGAGTACGCGCTCGATGGGCAGCTTCTTGTAGAATGTCGTTGTGAGGCGGGTGTACGCCGTCGAAAGGTCGGCGCGATCGCCTGCGGGGAGAGCCGCAGTCGCGGCGCCGGCAACGCGGAGCAGCGGGGAGGTGAGCGCGGCGATCGTGAGGGCGGCGACCGCGGTGAGGGTGCGTCGTTTCATCGCTTGGTAGAACGCGTTAGCGCCTTCAAACGTGCCAGTGCCACCGTCAATTGTTTGTCCTGCGGGCTGCCGAAGGGGATATCGACCGGCTGATTGACCACGATATCGGGTTGGAGCCCCTTATGGTTGATATCTCGATTGAGGGGCGTGACGTAACGGGCCACGGTGATTTTCAAGGCTCCTCCTTGGGGCAGCAGATAGAGTTGTTGAACGACGCCCTTGCCGTAGGTTCGCGTACCGATCGCTGTGGCGAGGTGGTAATCCTGAAGGGCGCCGGTGGTGATCTCCGCGGCACTCGCCGTGAACTTGTTCACGAGCACGACCAACGGCGAGAGGCCGTCGATTGCGTCGCCCGTCGCTTCGCTCTCCACCTTCGTGCCGTTGCGATCGATCGTCGAAACAATCGGTCCGCTTGGAACGAAATTGCTGACGATTTTCACCGCTTGTTCGACGAGCCCGCCGCCGTTATCGCGAAGGTCGAGGATATATCCCTTCACGTGCTTTGCCTTGAGCGCGAGCAGCGCTTTTCGCATTTCATGCGCTGAGTTGGCACCGAATTCGCTTAAATGAATGTATCCAAAACCGTCGATCCTCTGCGAATAGACGGTCGGCACGATCACGATGCTACGGACGATTGAGAGGTCGCGTTTCTGCGTTGGTTTGTTAAACGGCGCGACTTCCAGGCGCACCGTACTGCCTTTCGGGCCGCGAATCCAACGCTGCACGATATCGGTCGCAACGTGCGCGACGGATTTTCCGTCGACGGAACTGAGGATAGCCGGGTAGGTGAGCCCCGCTTTCGATGCGGCGAGCCCAGGCAGCGGCTGCAAAAGAATACGTCCGTCACGCAACTGGAAAATGTACACGCCGATGCCGCCGAAGTCACCGCCGGAAAGGCTTTCGTCGAGCTGCTTCCACTGACGCGGCGGTAAATAGACGGTGTAGGGATCGTGCGGTGCGGCGAGGATCCCTCCCAACGCGGCATCGATCAAGCTGCGTTGGCTCGCCTTTTTGAGATGCGCCGCATCGAGACGATATGCAGCGTCGAGTGCGTCGGCGAGATGCTCGCCGTCAAGGACGGCGTGGCCGCTCGGAACGATCTCCATCGGCGCGGGCTTGGCAATGCCGTGCCGATGGAGATATGCCGTCGCCCCCGTCTCCCCGCCGCGGAGCAGTTTTGCCGCGGTTATCGGCTCGTAATAATATTTCTCAACATCGCCGAAGCCGGTTGCAAGCGTCTGTGCGCCGGGCAGGGCGGCGAGCCGCTGCGCTTCCTTCGCCGCCCTGAGGCGCGCGAGCCCAATCCAGGCCAGGGCGATACAGGCAATAACGGCGACAACGATGACGAGAGGAGCTTTGGAGCGGGGTTTCGGCGCGTCGTTCAAGCGGAGATCTCAGTTTCTGCAAGTGAGGGGATGAAAAGCCTTACGGAAGGCGTGGGGCGGGATCGACGGGTTTTCCGTTGATACGAATCTCGAAGTGAAGGTGCGGGCCGGTCGAATAGCCGGTGGTTCCGACTGCACCGATTGCTTGCCCTTGCTTCACATGTTGGCCCGCCGTGACGTAACAGGCCGAGAGATGCCCGTACGCCGTGGAGTAGCCGTCACCGTTATCGATCAGAATAAATTTACCATATCCGCCGTACCATTGCGCCATCATCACCGTCCCGGAAGCTGCGGCGGTGATTGTGGTGCCCATCGGAGCGGCGATATCGAGCCCGGTATGAAACTCCGGCGCGCTCCCGAACGGGTTTTTGCGCCATCCGAAGGGTGAAGTAATGATCCCGGTAACGGGCCAGGTGAAATGGATCGGTCCGTGGGGCGCGACGGCATTTCCCGCGATTCCCTCGGCGCGTCGGCGCGCCGCCTCTTCGGCCGCAATCTCCGCTTGGCGGCGACGGATCAGCGCTTCGAGACGCGCTTCCTCTGCGGCGGTCAGTTCTTCGTAGGTCGCCACCTCAACGGCGGCGCTGCGGCGCTGCTCGTTGGCGAAGGCAACGAGATTGCTGCGTTCGGCGGCGAGGGCTGCAAGCCGATTTTGTGCTTGTTGCTGCGCCTGTTGTTGGGCCTGCAGAGCGAGTTGCATGCGTTGCAAATTGCGTTGCACGGAAGCAACCTTACGCTCGGCGTTCCGACGAGCGATGACGGCCTTTTCGTTCGCTTTGATCAGCAGTTGGAGATCCTGCCAGCG
>JAJXZC010000136.1 GCA_021780275.1 Pseudomonadota bacterium | reverse complement strand
TGGTCGGTGCGCTGGTGGTGAACTACGCCAAGACCGTGCTCACCGACGCCATGCCCGATGTCTGGCTTTATGCGCTCGGCGCGCTGTTCGTGGTGGTCACGCTGTTCCTGCCCAAGGGTGTGGTGGGTTTATGGCCGCACGCAAGGGCGAGGATCGAAGCACTCCGGCAGAGGCGCAGCAGCGTATGAGCGAGGCTCCGATTCGCAGCGGCATGGCGCGCTTCACCTTTCCAGCGTCGAGGGGAAGGGGACGACTGTCGACCTTTTCCTGCCGCTCGCCGCGAATCAACAGGTCCCGGCAAAGCCGCCGCTTGATGAGAGCACACAGGTGCCGCTCCGCGCGCCGAAGCTCAACATCCTGGTCGTTGACGACGATTTTCTGGTGCGCGTCGGGGCGGCAGCCATGCTCGAGGACCTCGGCCATATGGTCATCGAGGCGCAGTCGGCGAATGAGGCTCTGCAAATTCTGGAAAGAACCCGGACGGTCGATCTTGTCTTAACCGATTTTGCGATGCCCGGCATGAACGGTGCAGATCTCATGCGCGAGATAGCCAACAGATTTCCAGGCATGAACGTAATTTTCATGAGCGGTTATAGCGAGTCGTCAAAAGTAGAGATCAAGTCTCCATGCGTTCGGCTCGCCAAACCCTTCAGTCAAGATCAGCTTGCGGCGGCCATCTCGCAGGCTTCCACCGATTCGGCACGCGAGACTGCGGCGGAGTGACGATCGAGTCCGAGACATGGCATCGGCGCTCAATTGCCACGATATCGCGCACATGAGAATTCACCACGATTTGAATGTGCAAGCGTTCAGTTTCCACGCGTGAATTGAGGCATGCGGTACAATGTGGGAGAGGTGCGTGGTAGAACGCTCGCATGGTCGCAACCTTCAACCTGCACGAGCCTTGCGGACTTTATCTTAGCCCCACGTTTGCTCTCCCGTCTGCCGTGAACATTGCAATTCGGCAATTCCCGTCCTTCGCTCTCGGTCTCGAATATCTGCGATCGCACGTCAGGCCGGATGCGAGGCGGTTCTATCGAATCATCACTGAAAGCGGCGCGGTATTTGAAGGACGCGACTTCGATGAGCATCCGGCGCAAATCTAGGCCGACCCGTCTGAGGATTTCCTCTTCGAAGATCGGGCCGCCAGCCGTCAATCCTCACGGCATGGCCTCGTGGTCTGCCGATTTGATGCAGCTCTGACTATCTCGAGAAGTTCGGGCGAATACCAATTGCTGTGGCGTTCCAGGTGCTTGCGGACGACCGGCGCTCTCTCAAATGTGTCACGTAGGAATCGCTGCCAAATCTTCCAATCGGCTTCGGCCATATTGGGCTTTTCCGCCACAACGTGCTCGACATAATTCGCCAGGGCTTCGGTTGCGTAGAGGATGAATTCCCGATTTTCTTCGTCGGCATCGAGATCCTTGCCTTGGTAGAAATATTGATAGGTTCTCGGAACGCTCGCCAAAAACCTGAGAACTTCGAAGCTTTCGGCGGTTAGCCGTTCGTGCGTCGTTCCCCGGATGGTTCGTTCAGCCTGGCCGATCTGCCGTTGGACAAAGACGAAGCCGACGACGGCGGATACGGCCGTCGCCCACGTTCCGAACGCTTCGATGATCTCAGCCCAATTGGGGTCCATCTGCCGCGCCTGTCCGATGAGCAGTTTGCGCACAATCTACGAGGCGGCGGCCAGTTCCAAGCCGCGCGGCGACGTCGGTTTTACCGCGCTTTTTGCACACGCTTTTGGCCGATGGTTTGGCCGATGGCGCGCAGCCTAAAGCGATCGCGCTCTTCGACCGGGCTCATGGCAATCGCAGCGATCCGCTGCACCCGCACCGTTGGAACTTTCACGGTCATCCAATGTTCCAGCGCCGGTTTAAGCCGGTTTGATGGAGGAATTCATATGCGTAATTATTTACTCGCGAGCGCGGCTGTCGTCGCTCTCTCTCTCTCGGCTCCTTTCGCTTCCGCTCAGGAACACTCCGGCGCAAGCGGGGCGGGCGGTGGCGGCATGGGTGCCGCCGGCGGCAGCGCAATAGGTGGAAGCGCGTCGCAGAACTACGGCGGCGCCAGCAGCGGCTCCGGGAGTGCCGGATATTCGGGCTCGGGCGACAACGGACCGCAAGGAACTTCGCATAGAGCCGCGGAGGAAAGCCACCGACATGGGGCCGCCAGTGGCGCGCCTGGCCACGAAAATGGCGTGCGCAGCGATATGCGCAGGGGTTCAGCGTCGGACACGGACCATACGCGGCGCAATTCGGCTGAAGGCACAGACAATATGCGCCGCAATTCGACCGAAAGCCTGCGACACGAGCACACCGGTGCAGATTATGGACGCGATCATAACCGCGGGTTGGCAACCGGCGACACGATGCGTGAGGGCGATCGCCACAACGGTCTCGCCGGCGGCGGCGTTCGCGGCGGCGCTCGGTTGGCGGGTGCGGAACGGGGTCGTTTCGTCGACACCATACGCAGAGAGCATGTCAGCGCCATCGACCATGTTGATTTTGATATGAACGTCGGTGTCGTCGTTCCGGATCGCTACCATTACTATCCGTTGCCCGAAGATATCGTCTCATTGGTCCCGCAATATCGCGGCTATTATTTCCTGGTCGCCGAGGGCGACATCCTCATCATTGATCCGGATACGCATCGCATCGTCGATGTGATTCCCGAAGGCTGATGCCGAAGCCGGCGGCCGGATGATCCAGCCGCCACATTCCTGGTCCTTTAGGAACCTCCGGCGCGGGAACCGGGTTCCCCGCCTGACGGAAAATGGAGAAGCCGAATGGACAGCGAAAAGCTTAAGGACAATGCCAACCGAGCGGCTGGTAAAGCGAAAGAGGACCTCGGAAAGGGCATCGGCAGTGAACGGCTCGTCGCCGAAGGCAAGACGCAGGAAATCGAAGGCAAGATCCGCGAGACTGCAGGCGACGTCAAAGAGGCGGGAAAAGATATTCTCGATGCCGCAGACGAGGCCGCTGCCCACGAACGGTGATGCCGGCGATTGCAAGTTTTGTCGCAGGACGGCTGCTACGCCAATGCCGTTCTGCTTGCAAAATGTCGGAACCGCTTCTGCCGCTCTGGTGTTTGCGAGGCGCTTGGCCGGTGCTCGGCGTCACCCGAATCAGTTCGGGCGGAGCTTTGCTGGCCCGGCGGAAACCAACGGAGGAGAAAATGGTCGATCTTCACAGGAGCTTTTTCTATCCGCTGGCGCTGTTGTCGGTTGTTTCGGTCGGCACGCCAGCTATGGCTCAAGGCATCGTCGGCGGCGCTGACCAAGGCGCGCACGAAGGGGCACGGGCCGCGGGCCCTGTCGGTGCGGTCGTCGGCGGGACTGTCGGAGCGGCCGCCGGCGCGGTCGGTGGCATTCTCGGCGTCGACGAACGCCCGCGCTTCCGCACTTATGTCGAGGAACGCCACATTCGGTCCTATGACTTCGATGGGCCGGTTCGTGTCGGCGCAGTTCTTCCGGCCGAGGGCGTAACGTACTACGACGTTCCGCCGGAATATGGGGTTCGCGAATATCGCTATACCGTGGTCGATGACGAACCGGTGCTTGTCGATCCCTATTCGCATCGTATTGTCGAGATCGTGCGATAGCGCGATACACACCCCGCCGGCCTGAGGCGGGCGGGGCGATCGCCTGCGAGACACCCGGACGAGACGCCAAGCGCGAGTTTTATATATCCTTGGCGCTGTCCCCGCCGGTCACCTCATATTCCGCGCCGGTGACCATGTTCGCGGCGTCGGATGCGAGAAAGACTGCAGCAGGCGAAATATCCTCGGGTTCAAGCCAGCCGACTCTGAGCGGCACGGTGGGCGCGCGGACATTCCAGGCCTCCTGCGGCGTCGGATGCTGCGGCACGCTGCGACCCGTCTCCGCCATGCTTTCGCGCAAGCGCGTCTCGTATCGCGTCAGAGGCGTATCGACGAGACCCGGAATCAGTGCATTGACGGTAATGTCGTATTGGCCGAGCTCTATGGCCGCCGATTTCATCAGGCCGATGATACCCCATTTCGATGCCGAGTAGCTTGCGGCATCCTTGGTGCCGTGCTTGCCTTGCATGGAGGAGAGTAGAATAAAGCGCCCCTTGCGCTGCTTTATGAACGTGGGCGCGAAGGCGCGGATCGTATTGGCCGTACCGTTGAGATTGTTTTCGATCACATCGTTCCAATCGGGATCGGTCATTTCGACAAGCGGCGACCAGCGTTGGATCGCTGCATTGGCGACGACGATGTCGATCCGCCCATATCTCGTATCGATATCGTCGGCGATCCGGCGCAAAGCGCCGATGTCGCGGATATCCGCGCGGATGGCCTCGCCCCTGCGGCCGTAAGTCTTAATCAGGCGCACGGTCTCTTCAAGCTCGGCCAGGGTCGCTGGCACGGCATTCGACGCCGCCGATACAGGACCGGCGATGTCGAGCGCAATCACGTCGGCGCCGTTGGCAGCAAATTCGACCGCGATCGCGCGGCCAATCCCGCGCGCTGCCCCGGTCACCAACGCAACTTTCCCGGTCAGGGTACTTCCGCGCCCCGGCCGCACCGGTCCGGCGCT
>JAJXZC010000777.1 GCA_021780275.1 Pseudomonadota bacterium | reverse complement strand
ATGGCGCCCTGCGCTACGGCGGGCAACATTTCGTCCGGTGAAAGCGGCGCGGTCACTTCGTCCAGCATGTCCATGCGGGAAAGACCCGCCATCGCCAACATGGTCGCATCGGCGACGCCATCGGCGAGCTTCTTCAACCGCGTCTGAACATTGCCACGGAAAGAAACGATCGAAACGTCGGGCCGCTTGACGAGAACCTGCGCCCCGCGGCGAAGCGACGAGGTGCCGACAACGGCACCACGCGGCAACTCGGCAAGTGAAGCACCCTTGGTCGAGATGAAGGCGTCGCGCGGGTCTTCGCGCTCGAGGATGCAATCGATGACGAGCCCGTCGGGCAGCACCGTCGGCATGTCCTTCATCGAATGGACGGCGAGGTCGATGCTGCCATTATGGAGCCCTTCCTCGATTTCCGCCGTGAAGAGCCCCTTGCCGCCGATCTCCGAGAGGTTGCGGTCGAGCACGATGTCGCCCTGCGTCTTGAAGGTGACGATCTCGCAGGCGACCTCGGGCGCGAGGCCCACGGCCCTGGCGACGGCGTCCGCCACCATATGCGCCTGAACGAGGGCGAGTTTCGACCCGCGTGTACCGATGCGGAAGCGGCGTTGCATGAAGCGTCTCTCAGGTGTAAGGCGAGCGGAACTCGCTATATATCAAGGCTTATGCTGTCTTATAGAGCATTGAGAAAGCCCGCGAACCCCCATTTGCCCCGAAAATCGGCCAGAAAGCCTGAGGGTGCGACGAAAGACGACACGTGACCGAGACCGCGACCGCCCCCCGCCCGCTGACCATCTTGGGCATCGAGACAAGCTGCGACGAGACGGCAGCCGCCGTCGTGCGCCGCGAAGCGGACGGGCGCGGCGAAATCCTCTCGAATGCGGTCTTCTCGCAGATCAAGGAACACGCGCCCTTCGGCGGCGTCGTACCGGAAATCGCCGCCCGCGCCCATGTCGAGCATCTGGACGGCCTCATCGCCCATGCGCTGACCGACGCAAAACTCGGCTGGGACGACATCGACGCGATTGCGGCGACCGCAGGCCCCGGCCTCATCGGCGGCGTCATCGTCGGCCTTATGACCGCCAAGGGCATCGCCATGGCGCGCGGCCTGCCGCTCATCGCCATCAATCATCTGGAAGGCCATGCGCTGACCGCGCGGCTGACGAATGACGTCACCTTTCCCTATCTGCTGCTTCTCGTCTCCGGCGGGCACAGCCAGATCCTTGTCGTCGAAGGCGTTGGGAAATACCGCCGCCTCGGCACGACCATCGACGATGCGGTCGGCGAAGCCTTCGACAAGGTCGCCAAGCTCATGGATCTCGGCTACCCCGGCGGGCCGGCTGTCGAAAAGATCGCGAAAGAAGGCGACGCCACACGCTTCACCCTGCCCCGGCCCTTGCTCGGCAAGCCCGGCTGCGACTTCTCCTTCTCCGGTCTCAAGACTGCCGTGCGCCATCTGGCCGCCGCGCAGGAAACACTCGACCACCAGACGAAGGCCGACATCGCAGCGGCCTTTCAGGCAACCGTCGCCGATGTCATGGCCGATCGCGTGGCTCATGCCATGGAAATGGCTGAAGAGATGCTGGGTGAAAAAGGTGGAAGACTTGTCATCGCCGGTGGCGTCGCCGCCAATCAGGCGCTGAAAACGCGGCTGGAAAAAGTTACCGCCGAATATGGCTTCGAGCTCATCGTGCCGCCGCCAAAGCTCTGCACGGACAATGGCGCGATGATCGCCTGGGCGGGCGCAGAGAAATTCGCATTGGGCGAGACCGCCGACCTCGACGTAAGCCCGCTTGCCCGCTGGCCGCTCGACCCTTCGAAGCCCGCACGCGGCAACTGACGCCCGCAAGATTTCCGCAAAAATATTGCGCAGCATAAATTCCATGCTGCGCACAAAAAAAGGCCCCGACGCCTGTTTGGGGAGGGTGCGTCGGGGCTAGATAAAGACCCTGCGACAGGTCCTATCGCTGCCGGGTAGAGGGAGGGAGGAGGATCACCCGGCAGGGAATTCGGTATCAGGCGTCAGGCGAAATGCGCGACGCCGGCAGTCTGGGCGAAAAGCGCCAACGCATAGGCGCCGAGCGCTACAGTGATGAGCCGCACCAGGACGGCTTCTGTATGTACGCCCTTGTTCACTGTGAACTTCATGGCGATGTCCTTCTCAAATTCGGTCAATTGGCAGGGCCCTCAACGACCCCACCGGATGGGTTATGCCGATCAGGCTGCGAGGTGCAGGGCGACCTGGGCGATCAGCGCCAGGCTGTAACCAGCAACAACAGCAGCGACGGCGAAATAGGTCAGCTGGTTTGCGTTCCGGGTCATGGCAATCTCCTTCGATCCTTTCGGTGCCCTTGGGCGAACCCCCCGGGCAATTCGTGCAAAAGAGCGGTGTCTTCTCTTTGCAAGCTCCATTTAGGAGAACCCTGAACGAAAAACAATGAACAAAATGAAAAATATTTAGTCTTCAGGAAAATAGTTGCTGCAATGCAACAGAAAATGCCAAGAATCCGTCACAAATGGCGGAATTCGAACGTTTTTAAACTGAAACTGAGGAAGATCAGATTTATTGCACCCGCGAAATAGCTCGTCGCGAATCAGGCTTCCACAAGATCTTGGGGGGCATCAGTCATTGAAACACCAGCCTTGAGACCGGCCAGAATGATCTGATAGACGCCTTCGAGTTCCCGTTCGAGGCGCTCGAGCGAAAGCCGCGAGAAAAGCTGCGGATAGGAGAACTTGAGCGTGGCCGACTGGATCATCTCCGCCACGAAAAGCGGATCGGCGACATTGAACTCTTCGGTGTGATTTCCGTATTCGATGATGCGGTAGAGAATTTCACGTTCCCGCTCCAGACCCTCATCATGAAACTGCGGCCGCTCGGTCGTGATGATCTGCGCCATCTCGACGAGCTTGGGGTCCTTTTCCAGAGCATGGAAAGTGGCGCGGAGATCGTGGAACAGGAAATCATGCAGGCGTTCGGCGGCGCTGCGATCCGTATTCACGAGAATATGCGACAGTTCCTCGGTGGTACGGATCGAAGCCGCGCGCGCGATCTCCTCGGCAATATCGAGTTTGCCGGAAAAATACCGATAGAGATTGCCCGGAGACATGGCGCAGTCTTCTGCAACATCTGCCATTGTCGTTTTGCCGTAGCCGTAATGGGCAAAGCGTTCCCGAGCCGCCTCGATAATTTTTTGTCGAGTATCATCTGGAGCGGACATAAAAAAGATTGTAAGCCGCTTGAGTAAATAATCAACGAAACGTTCATTCGTTAGCAGGTGCAACATATCCATGCCCAAAGCCGAGCATGCGAAATTCGAACATATGGGCGTGGTGGGCGCGGGCGCCTGGGGCACGGCGCTTGCGCAAGTCTGCGCGCGCGCGGGCGGCCCGACACGACGGGTAACGCTCTGGGCCCGCGAGCCCGAGCTCGTTGCCGCGATCAACGATACCCATCAGAACACGATCTTCTTGCCCGACATCAATCTCGAAGCTGCGGTGAAGGCAACGGGCGATCTCGCTGATATGTCTGAAGCCGACGCCATCCTGATGGTGACGCCTGCGCAGCACATGCGCGCGAGCCTCTCTGCCCTCAAACCGCACATCAAACCCGGCACGCCCATCCTTCTCTGCGCCAAGGGCGTCGAACAGGGTACCCACAAGCTGCTGACGGAGGTGCTTGCAGAAGTCCTGCCCGACGCCATCCCTGCGGTTCTCTCCGGCCCGAGCTTTGCGGGCGAAGTCGCCCGCGGCCTGCCGACGGCGGTAACGCTTGACTGCGAAGACGAAGCACTCGCCGCCGCTCTCGCCAAAGCCGTGGGCATCCCGACCTTCCGTCCCTATTACTCGAGCGATCTCATCGGCGCGGAAATCGGCGGCGCTGTGAAGAACGTACTCGCGATCGCCTGCGGCATCGTCGAAGGAAAGAAGCTCGGCGCCTCGGCTCGCGCCGCGCTCACCACACGCGGCTTTGCCGAGATGACGCGCCTCGGCCTCGCGCTTGGCGCACGCGCCGAAACGCTCCCAGGCCTTTCCGGCCTCGGTGATCTCGTGCTCACCTGCAACTCGCCGCAATCGCGCAACATGTCGCTTGGACTTGCGCTGGGTGAAGGCCAGACGCTTGACGCCATCATGGGCGCGCGCAACGCGGTCACCGAGGGCGTGTATTCCGCCAATGCCGTCGTCGAACTCGCCGCCATGCATAAAGTCGAAATGCCCATCGCCGAAGCGGTCGCTTCTATCGTGACAGGCAAGGCAAGCGTCGATGAAGCGATCATGAGCCTTCTCACCCGCCCCTTCAAAAGCGAAAACGAATTCAGCTGACCAACCCTTCAAGGAAACTCCCATGCTTTTCTGCTTTTCCGGCATCGACAAGCCCGACAGCCTCGACACTCGCCTCGCCAATCGCGACGCGCATCTGAAACACTGGGGCGACGCAGGCGTCGTCAAGGCGGGCGGTCCCTTCGCCACCGACGATGGAGCCACGATGAACGGCTCCATGCTCATCATCGATGTCGCCGATCGCGCAACGGCGGAAAAGCTCGTCGAGAACGATCCCTACAACAAGGCCGGTCT
>JAJXZC010000395.1 GCA_021780275.1 Pseudomonadota bacterium | reverse complement strand
CAGCTAGAAACTCATCTAGCGCAGACTCGATGCTGCGAACCATATCGAGCGTCAAACTGTTCAACGCCTTAGGCCTGTTGAGGCAAATGTGACCGAGCGACCCAAGCCGATCTTTGATAACTTCGTGCGATTCAACTCGCACCTTATTCGAGCTTTCCTTGATCAGCTGTGTCATGAGTTCACTCGGCAACAGTCGTACAGGCGGCCAAACGGTCTTTTGTCCCTGATCGTCATCAGCGCCCGATCTTTTGCAATTCCTGATCTAGCTCGGGAAGGGCTGCAAAGAGGTCTGCGACGAGGCCATAGTCGGCGACCTGGAATATGGGCGCCTCCTCGTCCTTGTTGATCGCGACGATGACCTTGGAATCCTTCATGCCCGCGAGGTGCTGGATCGCGCCGGATATACCGACGGCGACGTAGAGATCGGGCGCGACGACCTTGCCGGTCTGGCCAACCTGCCAGTCGTTGGGCGCGTAGCCGGCGTCGACGGCCGCGCGCGACGCGCCCATGGCCGCGCCGAGCCGATCGGCGACGGGCTCGATATACTTCTTGAAATTCTCCGAGCTCTGCATCGCCCGTCCGCCCGACACGATGATCTTGGCCGAGGCCAGTTCGGGCCGATCCGACTTGGCGAGCGCTTCGGAGGCGAAGGCCGAAAGGCCGGGATCGGCGGCGGCGGCAATCTTCTCGACTGCGGCGGAGCCGCCTTCGTCGGTCGCCTTGAACGAAGCCGTTCGGACCGTGATCACCTTCTTGGCGTCTTTCGACTGCACGGTCTGAATCGCGTTGCCGGCGTAGATCGGCCTTTCGAATGTATCGGCCGAGACGACGGCCGTTATTTCGGACACTTGCATGACATCGAGAAGGGCGGCGACTCGCGGCATGATGTTCTTGGCCGAACTCGTCGCCGGCGCTACGATCGCGTCGTAGGCGCCCGCGAGCGACACGATAAGCGCGGCCGTCGGTTCGGCGAGTTGATGGCCATAGGCGGCTTCGTCGGCGAGCAGGACCTTTTCGACGCCCTTCAGCCTGGCCGCCGCAGCGGCGGCTTCCGCGCCGTTCTGCGTCGCGACGAGCACATGTACCGGCCCTCCCAACGCGGCCGCAGCCGTCAGCGCCTTGCCCGTGGCGTCGTTCAGTTTTCCGTTCTGAACCTCGGCGATGAGAAGCGTCGGCATCAGATCACTCCCACTTCGTTCTTCAGCTTGCCGACAAGTTCGGCCACCGACCCGACCTTGACGCCGGCTTTTCGAGCCGCCGGCTCGGTCGTCTTCAGAACCGCCAGGCGAGGGGCCGTGTCTACGCCGTAGTCGGCGGCCGTCTTCTCGTCGATCGGCTTCTTCTTGGCCTTCATGATGTTCGGCAGAGAAGCATAGCGCGGCTCGTTCAGCCGAAGATCGGCCGTGACCACCGCGGGCGTCTTCAGTGCGACCGTCTGCAGGCCGCCGTCGACCTCGCGCGTGACGTTTACGCCGCCCTCGGTTATCTCGACTTTCGAGGCGAAAGCGCCCTGGCCCCAACCCAGCAGCGCGGCCACCATCTGACCGGTCTGGTTGCAATCGTCGTCAATCGCCTGTTTCCCGAGGATGATGAGACCGGGCTTCTCAGCGGCGGCGACGCCCTTGATGATCTTGGCGACCGCGAGAGGCTCGACAGTCCCCTCGACCTTGACCAACACTCCACGGTCCGCGCCCATGGCGAGCCCTGTGCGGATCGTTTCAGAAGCCTGGGCCGGTCCGACGGACACGATCACGACCTCGGTCGCCTTTCCCGCCTCCTTCAAACGCAGGGCTTCCTCGACGGCGATCTCGTCGAACGGGTTCATCGACATCTTGACGTTTGCGAGATCGACGCCCGTCCCGTCGGACTTGACCCGGATCTTCACATTGTAGTCGACGACCCGCTTCACGGGGACGAGAACCTTCATTTTGGCTCACCTCTCTGAATGCCGATGCCAATCCGCCTATGCTGATTTGCGGGGCCGCATTCATCCGGCTCTTGGCCTCAATTCGAATATTGCACTGCGGCCCGTCCGACTCGTTCCCGAGCGACAATCAGCTTCATGATTCCAGCCGTGCCGTCACCAATTTCGAGTCCCATCACATCGCGCATGCGCTGCTGGTGCGGCAGGTCCTTCGACCAGCCATAGTGCCCGAAGGTCAGCAAGCACTGATGAATTGTGTCGAAAGCGGTTTTCGGGCCCAGCCATTTAACCATCGCTGCTTCGGCGGTATGTGGAAGACCAGCGTCGCGCAGCGCTAGGGCCTGGTAGCTCAGCTCGCGGACCGCCGCGATCATGCTCTCATGTTCGACCAGCGGAAATGTGACGCCTTGAAACTGCGCGATCGGCCCTCCGAATGCCTCGCGTTCTTTCGTGTAGGCCCATGCTTCGTCGAGCGATGCTTGCGCACAGCCAATGCATTCCAATGCGATCAATGCTCGGCTGTAATCGAAGCCGCGCATAACTTGTGAGAACCCCTGCCCCTCTTCGCCGAGGCGATTTGAACCCAGCACACGCACGTCGTCGAAGAAAACAGAGCCCCGGCCGATGATCGCACTACCAACGTCATCGAATTTCGTACGTGCGATGCCCGGCGTCGTCGCGTCGACTATCATCGCAGTCACGCCCGCGGCACCCTGCTCCGGCGATCCCGTTCGCGCAAACACGATAAACGCATCGGCGCGATCGGCGAACGTGATCGACGTCTTCTCGCCTTTGAGAACATAATGGTCTCCGTCACGCCGAGCTCGCAGTTTCATGGCGGCGGCATCAGAGCCGCCGCTCGGCTCCGTCACGCAAATGCCAAGCAGCTTCTCGCCCGCAATCATGCTAGGAACGTATCGTTCGGCGAGTTCCGGCCGTGCGCTCGCCATTATGATTGCGCCGAGCAGCGACACGCCGACCTGAACGGCGCTAATGTTGAAATCGCCATAGGCCAACTCTTCGGCAATAAGGCCGATCGTCGTTCCGGCGAGGCCGAGGCCGCCGTATTTTTCTGGCAAATCGGCGCCGAGCAGGCCAAGCGCGCCCATTTCCCTCATAAGCGAGCGATCGAGGACGCCTAACTTTTCTCGCGCTTGATAGTGCGGCAGCAATTTCTCGCGCGAGAAGCGGCGCGCGATGTCGCGGATAGCGCGTTGGTCATCGGAAAGGATCATGAATGTTGTCTCATTTGCTTAGGCTGAATAAGGATCAACGTCCCTCAAAAGTCGGCTTCCGCTTTTCGCTCACGGCGCGCATTGCATTCCAGGCGTCTTCGGTACGCGCGACGCGAGCCATAGCCCTCGCCTCGTTCTCCAATTGGGTCTCGAGACTGTCGGCCGAACTCGAGATCAAGAGATTCTTGATTTCGCCGAATGCCAGCGTCGGCCCTTGCGCTAGGCGCTTTGCCAATGCCCAGGCCTCGGCGCTGAGTTTGTCAGCATCCACCACGCGATTGATAAGCCCGGTTGAAACGGCTTCTTCAGCTGAGAGCGTTTCGTTCATCATCAAGAACTGCGTGGCCCGCCGCAGTCCCATTCGTCGCGGCAGATAGTAGGAACCACCTGTATCACACACGATGCCAATACCCGTGAACGCCGCATAGAACTTGGCCTCCGGCGACGCTAGGACAAAATCCGAACCCGCGATCAATGCAACTGTACCTCCAGCAGCCAGTGCATGCACTGATGCGACAACAGGTGCATTCATCCGCGCGAAGCGGGCAATCGCCATATGCAAATCAGCAGTCGCCTTGGGAACAAAACGATTTAGCCCTTCTCGGCTACTTGCAAGCGAATTGAGATCGCCCCCAACGCTGAAGAACCGGCCGTTCGCGTCAATCAGGACGGCGCGTACAGCGGGATTGACCGTGCATTCCGTCGCGATCTCGTTTAAATCGTGCGCGAACGCTCGATCAATAGGATTTCCTCGATCTGGTTGATTCAGCGTAATATGCCCTACGCCGTCCTTGA
Source organism: Pseudomonadota bacterium (assembly GCA_021780275.1). The sequence goes on along the minus strand of JAJXZC010000395.1, from coordinate 620 downwards.
TCTCGAACGTGAATGCGCTCAGTTCCATAGCAGTTCCTCCCAAGGTCTATCAGGCGACCGAACGCTGCTGATCCTTCCAATATGGATCACGTAGTACTTTCTTTGAGATCTTGCCGGTGCCCGTGAGAGGCATTCCCTCGATAAACTCAATCGACTTCGGCACCTTATAGCCGGCCAGTCGTGACCGGCAGTGCGCGATGATGGTATCGGCGTCAGGAACCTGACCTTCCCGAAGGACGACGATCGCCTTGATCGCTTCGCCCCAGCGCGCATCCGGCACACCGATGACCGCGACTGCCGCGACTGCCGGGTGAAGCGAAATCGCGCTCTCGACCTCGGTCGAGTACACGTTTTCACCGCCCGTAATGATCTTGTCGTCAGCGCGGTCATAAATGTAATAGAGGCCTTCTGAGTCCCTGTATGCGACGTCAGCGGTACGATACCAGCCGTTCTGGAACCGTGCGTCCGTCAGATCGGATTGGCCCCAATACCCAGCTGTAGCGGCCGGGGCGCTGACCAGCAACTCGCCCGGCTCGCCATCCGGCACCTCGCGGCCTCGCGCATCGACGATTCTCAAGTTGATGAGCGGCAGAGGACGCCCGCACGATTTTAGTTTGTTC
>JAJXZC010000572.1 GCA_021780275.1 Pseudomonadota bacterium | reverse complement strand
TCGGGATCGTGCTGCTGCTCGGCATCGCAGCCAAGAACGCGATCCTGCTGGTGGAGTTCGCCATCGAGTCGGAGCAGCGCGGGAACAGCGTCTATGACGCGCTGTTCGATGCCTGCCGCGAGCGCGCAACGACGTTGCTGAAGCGACAGACATGAAGGCGCGGGGTGCTTTCATGGCTGCCGGCAAGCCTGCCGGAATGTCGGGTGGAGCGGAGCGGCCGGGTCAGGAGCCGATGCGCGAATCAATGGCGTCGAACGCCTGCGAGATCGTGCCCAGCAGTTCGTCTTCATCAACCGGTTTGTCGAGGAAAGCGAGGGCGCCAAGGCGCACGGCGCGCGCTTTCAGCCCGGCATCGCTGCGGCCGGTCATGATGATGGTCGGGATCGCCTCTTCGGCCGAGCGCAGGTTCTCGAGCAGTTCGAGACCGCTCATGCCCGGCATGTGAAGATCGAGGAGAAGGCAACCCGCCGCGGAACCGTCGGCGGAAAGGAAGGCGCGCGCGGAGGCATAGTCCCGGACCGCCAGTCCATGGGACTCGAGCAGGCTGCGAACCGAATCGCGCACGGCCTCATCGTCGTCGACGACGTGGACCATATGCTCCAGATCTACCCTCACCACCGCCTCCAAGCGGATTGTCCATGGGGGCAAGATAGGTGCGCTGTCACGAGGCTGATATACGGAACTTCCCTAGTGTTGATGCGGAATTTACCATTGAAAAACGGAAAACTCGGTGCATCAGACGGTCTGGATTCCAGCCGTCAGGGCGATGCGGACAAGGTCCGACAGGCTGCGGGCCTGCATTTTTTCCATCAGATGGGCCCTGTGTATTTCGACCGTCCGGGGCGAAATTCCAAGCTCATGGGCAATGACCTTGTTGGGCCGCCCCGCGACGAGATGTTCCAGCACTTCGCGCTCGCGGGGGGTCAGGGCGGCGATCCGCCCTGTCGCTTCCTGAAGGTTCGATGCCTCGCTCAGGCGGCTTTCGCTCATTTCCTGTGCCCGGCGGACACTCGCCAGCAGTTTCTCGTCGTCATAGGGCTTTTCCAGGAAGTCGATCGCCCCGACCTTCATGGCCCGGACGGCGAGCGGCACGTCGCCATGGCCGGTGACGATGATGACGGGAAGGCCGACCCCCTGCTTCACGAGTTCTTCCTGGAGGGTCAGCCCGTCCATGTCGGGCATGCGGACGTCGACCACGAGGCAGGCGCCGCGGCGCTCCGACACCTTGTCGAGAAAGGCGGTCGCCGAATCGAAGTCCTCCACCGCGAAGCCCGAGGCTTCGAGCAGCGCACGCAGCGAATCGCGAACATCCGCATCGTCATCGACGACGAAAACCGTCGCGTCAGGCATTCAACTCTTCCTTCGGTTCTTCGCCCACGGGAAGACGGAACGAGAATGTGACCCCGCCTCCCTCGTTCGGTGCTGCCCAGAGTTCGCCGCCATGCGCCTCGATGATCGATCGGCAGATCGAAAGTCCGATGCCCATGCCCTGGTCCTTGGTCGTCGTGAAGGGCTGAAAGAGTTTCTCCGCGACCTCCGGCGCCAGGCCCGGCCCCGAATCCGAAACCGAGACGATCACGGCACTCCCGTTTTCCGCCACGGTGGCGACAGCGAGGTCGCGGGTCTCGACCTCCTGCATGGCCTCGACGCTGTTGCGCAGCAGATTGAGCACGACCTGCTGGATCTGGATCTTGTCCATGAAGACCCGGGGAACCTGGGGGTCGAAATCGACACGCAGCCGGACATTGGATTCGGCGACGCCGACAAGACCGAGCGCCATCGCCTCTTCCATCACCTTGTTCATGTCTTCGTAGGCGCGATTGGTCGTTCCCTTTTCGATGAACTCGCGCAGCCGGCGGATGATCTGCCCCGCCCGCGCGGTCTGGGCGCCGGCCTTTTCAATCAGTTCGACGGCCTTCACGACCTGCGCGTCGTCATTGCCGTCGACCGTGCGCCGCGCGGCCTTCAGATAGTTCATGATCGCGGAAAGCGGCTGGTTGAGCTCGTGGGCGAGCGCCGAGGTCATCTGGCCCATGGCGCTCAGCCTGGAAACATGGAGCAGCTCGGCCTGCAGATCCTGAAGCCGCCGCTCGGTGCTCTGGCGTTCGGTGATGTCGCGGATGAAGCTTGTAAAGAGGCGGCGCTGGCCGACGACGATCTCGCCAACCGCCAGTTCCATCGGGAAGGTCGTTCCGTCGCGGCGTTGGCCGACCACGACCCGGCCGATTCCGATGATGTGCTTCTCGCCGGTCGTGAGATAGCGCTGCATGAAGCCGTCATGCAGATCGCGATAGGGCGAGGGCATCAGGATCCTGACGTTCTTGCCCAGAACCTCCGCGAAGGAAAAGCCGAAGAGACGTTCCGCGGCGGGACTGAAGGATTCGATATGCCCCTTTTCGTCGGCGATGACGATCGCGTCGGGAACCGTTTCGAGAATGGAGCTCAGGCGCGCTTCGCGCTCACGCAGCGCATGCTCCTGGAAACGGCGTTCAGTGATGTCGTGAATGATGCCGACGAACATGCTTTCGCCATCGAACGTGCCCTCGCCGACCGACAGGTACATCGGAAAGGTCGAGCCGTCCTTGCGGCGGCCGATGACCTCACGGCCGACACCGATGATGCGTTTCTCGCCGGTCCGGAGATATTGGTCAATATAGGCGTCATGCTCCTCGCGATAGGGCGAGGGCATGAGCATCTTCACGTTCCGCCCAACGACCTCGTCGGCCACATAGCCGAACAGGCGTTCGCAAGCGGGACTGTAGACCTGGATGGTACCACTTCCATCGATCATGACGATGCCGTCGACGGCGGTGGCCAGCAACGCATCGAGCCGCACCCGGCTCGCATCGCGATTGTCGGCGGCGGCTGGAGAACTATCTGACATCGGCGGTGGAATTCTCTCTCGGTCGAGCATTCATTGCTCTAAATTTACATTGAGACTAATGCTTTGGCCATCAATCCATTTCACCTTGGGAAAAGAAGAGACCACACTGAATGTGCAGGCTTTCGCCCGCGGGCCCGGTGAGGGCCGGGCGACCTCCTCTCGTGGTGCGTCACATTTCGGAGCAACGCGATGCGCGCCATGGTGCTCGACGAACCGGGAAAGCCGCTTTCGATGCGCGATCTGCCGGACCCGCATCCGGCGGCGGGCGAAATCCGCGTCCGCGTCGCGGCCTGCGGCGTTTGCCGCACCGATCTCCATGTCGTCGATGGCGACCTGCCCGATCCGAAACTTCCGGTCATTCCCGGCCACGAGATTGTCGGCCATATCGACGAGATCGGACCGGGAGTGACCGGCTTCCGCGTCGGTGAGCGTGTCGGCATTCCCTGGCTCAGCCACACCTGTGGCACCTGCTACTACTGCCGCACGGGCCATGAGAATCTTTGTGACCGACCGCTCTTCACCGGTTACACACGCGACGGCGGTTTTGCGACCCATGCGATCGCCGATGCGGCCTTTGCCTTTCCGCTCGGCGATATCGGCGAGGACACCGCCGTCGCGCCGCTCCTTTGCGCGGGCCTGATCGGCTGGCGATCGCTCGTGCTCGCGGGCGAGGGGCGGTCGCTCGGCATTTACGGTTTCGGCGCGGCGGGACATATCGTGCTTCAGGTCGCGCGCGCGCAAGGCCGCAAGGTTTTCGCGTTCAGCCGTCCGGGCGATGAAGCGGCGCAAGACTTCGCGCGTTCCCTCGGCGCCGACTGGGCGGGCGGTTCCGACGAGACGCCTCCCGAGCCGCTTGACGCGGCGATCATCTACGCGCCTGTCGGCGATCTCGTGCCGATCGCGCTCCGCGCCATCCGCAAGGGCGGCAAGGTCGTCTGCGCGGGCATCCATATGAGCGACATCCCGAGCTTTCCCTATCGTATCCTGTGGGAGGAAAGGCAACTCCTCTCGGTCGCCAATCTGACGCGAAAGGATGCGGTCGATTTCTTGCGCGCCGCGCCCGAAGCGCATGTACGGACGACGACCGTCGCCTACCCGCTCGCGCGCGCCAACGAGGCGCTCGACGATCTGCGCGCCGGCCGGCTGCAAGGTGCCGCCGTCCTGGTTCCTTGACGCCACCGAGCCAGCCCGGACTGGCGCGGAATGCCGCAGCGCGGACGCGAGGATTCTGACTTCAATCAAGGAAGGCGGGGTCCCGCCCCGCTAACAATCGACGATAAGGAAACCAAATCTGCGCAAGCCCGGCCGACAGAATTCCCGCGGCGGAACGTCCGGGTCAAATAACGGTAAGCTCAATGTTCAAATCGATCCTCGTTCCCACCATGGGATTCTCCAGCGATCCGGCGGCGCTCGAAACCGCGCTTCTCGTCGCACGGCATTTTGGCGGACACCTCGACTGCATCCATGTCAGGCCCGATCCGCAGCAGATTCTCGTCCAGGCGGCCGGCTTCGATGCGGGCCTCGGCATGGGAACGCAGATGGTCATGGGCGACCTTATCGACGTGCTCGAAAAGGAAGACGCCAAGCGCACCGAACAAAGCCGCAAGGTCTTCGAGGCGTTTTGCACGCGCGAAAAACTCCAGATCGCGCCGACGCCGCCCGGTCCCCAACATGGCGCGACCGCGGCGTGGCAGGAGAGCACCGGC
>JAJXZC010000145.1 GCA_021780275.1 Pseudomonadota bacterium | reverse complement strand
GGAGTTCCGCTGAATAAGCGATTATTCAGACGATTGCTTACGTTTTGCTTACCCGCGTGTGACCCGGATGCGGCCACTTGCGGCGCGAACCCGGACATGGCACCCATGGGCCGGACGAACCGGAATTCGAACCGGAAAACGAGCCGGAAACGAGGAGACCCGATGAGGGGGCGCGAACTGCCGATCGATATTGAGGCCGTCAAGGGCTTCATGGATGTCGAGGAAGGCTGGGCTCTCCATGACGCGGCGCTCGAAGCCGCGAAGCTCGGACCCTGCCTTGAAATCGGTTCCTATTGCGGCAAATCGACGGTCTATATCGGCACGGCCTGCAAGGCCAATGGGGCGGTGCTCTACGCGCTCGACCATCATTACGGGTCGGAGGAAAACCAGAAGGGCTGGGAGCACCACGACACCTCCCTCTACGATGCCGAGACGGACAAGCTCAACACTTTCCCGCTCTTCCGCCGCACCATGCGCATGGCCGGGCTCGAAGACACGGTCGTGCCGCTCGTCGCCCCGTCGAAGGTTGTGTCGAAGGGCTGGGCGACGCCTCTTGCGATGGTTTTCATCGATGGGGGGCACGGGCTGGAACCGGCGCTCGACGACTACCGCCACTGGGCCACGCGCGTCCTCCCCGGCGGCATCCTCGCCATCCACGATGTCTTCCCCGACCCGAAGGACGGCGGCAGGCCGCCTTACGAGATCTACAGGCTGGCGATCGCCTCGGGATTGTTCGCCGATGAGCGGGCGGTCAAAAGCCTGAGACTACTCCGCCGCCTCGGCTAGCGTCCGTTCGGCGAAGAGCCGCGAGGCGGGCGTCGCGCCGGTGACAGCGTCTGTCGCGAGAATGACCGCGGCGGCCGTCCATGCTGGCTTCTCGGCCGGCCAGGCGACATTCTCGGCGAATTGATAGCCCATCCAGTAGGCGCCGCAATCGGCCCGCCATTGGTGCTGCCATGAAAGCAGGGCCTCCGCCTTCTTGCGCTCGCCCGCCACGAGCAGCGCCATGACGAGTTCGGCGCTCTCTGCGACCGTGACCCAGGGCTGGTCGAGCACGCAGCGGCAGCCCTTGCCCTCGGCAACGAAGATATTCCACTTCGACGCGATGCGCTTCCGCGCCGCCTCTCCGGTGACGACCCCCGCGAGAACGGGATAGTACCAGTCCATCGAATAGCGGCTCTTCGGCTCCCAGGTCCTGTCGAAGCGGTGGGGCTTGTCGCGCAGGGCCTCGCCGAGCCGCGCACGTGCCGCGCTCCATTCGCGTGACGTGTGCCCCAGCTCGCGCGCGATATGCACCGCGCATTCGAGGCTTTTGTAGATCGACGAGCAACCGGTGATGAGTGCGTCGTCTTCGGGCGTATGAGGGTCGTTCGCGGCCCAGCGGATGTCGCCATGCGGGCTCTGATGCGCGACGACAAAATCCATCGCCGCCTTCACATGCGGCCAGAGGTTCGCGAGCCAGTTGCGGTCGCGCGTGATGAGGAAATGATGCCAGGCGCCGGTTGCGATATAGGCGGTGAAGTTCGTGTCGCGAATGGGCTTGCCCGCGCCTTCCTCGCCGCCGGTGTAGTGGTCTTCTTCGTCGAAGGGCACGGCGGAGCCGAGCTGTCCCCACCAAGAGCCATCCTTCAGCTGCGTTTCCATGAGGTAGCGGAAGGCGAGGCGCGCCCGCTCGATCTCGCCGATGATGGTGAGCCCCATCGCCGCTTCCGTATGGTTCCATGGATCGATGACGCCGCCGTCGTACCAGGGGATCGCGCCATTGTCGCGCTGCAGATCGATGATCCGCGCGCGCGAGCCATCGAAAAAATTGTCCGGGATGGGATCGCCATAAGTGAGATGGGTCATGCGTCGGCCGTTCCCTTGGTGAAGTAGAGAACGACGCTCTTTCCCATCAGCGGGCCGGCGATCTTCTCAAGAAGCCGCGTCTGCCACGGCCGTTCGAGAATGTCCCATTCGAGAAACCGCTTGTAGAGATTGACGATCTTCACGTCCTCGCGCTTCACGCCGAAGGCGCATTTGAGCCACCAATAGGGTGAGTGGAGCCCATGGGCGAAGTGCTTGTAGAAATTTTTGAGGCCTCTTGCCTCGACCGCGTCTCGAAGCTCGTCTTCCCGGAAGATACGAACATGGCCGCCCGGCTCGTTATGATAATCGTCGGACAGCGCCCAGCACACCCATTCGGTCCAGTAGCGCGGCACGCTGACCGCAAGCGTTCCGCCGGGCTTGAGCACGCGCTCGATCTCGCTGACCGCCTGGCGGTAGTCGGGAATGTGTTCGAGCACTTCCGAGCAGATGATCTTGTCGAACGTCTGGTCGGCGAAGGGCAGGGAGAGCGCATTGCCGACCGAAAGCGAATAATGATGCCGTTCAATCTCGTCCGGATCCGTCCATGCGGGGAACAGACCGGGCTTTCCCGGTGTTTCGTCGGAGGCGCCGAAGCAGGCCGCGAAACCGTCGCGCGCGCGCTTCACGTCCTCGAATCCGAGGTCGAGCCCCACCACATGGCAGCGCGCGTGGAAATACATGGCGTGGACGTGGCGGCCTGCGCCGCAACCGAGGTCGAGCGCGCGCTCGCCGTCCTTAAGCCCGAGCACGTTCAAGTCGACGGTCTGCATCAGCTATTGTTTGCCTGTAAATTTCGGTGACTTCGCGCGCCGCGCGTTCCCATTTGAACTTCGCGAGAATACGCTCGCGGCCCGCAGCGCCGAGGCGCGCACGGGTCTCCGGATCGTCAAGCAACGCGCCGATCGCCCGGGCGAGAGCGGCGGGATTGGAATGCTCGACGACGACGCCCGCGTCGCCCACGACCTCCGGCAGCGAGCCGCCGGTGGTTGCGATGACGGGTGTCCCGCAGGACATCGCTTCGCCGCAGGGAAAGCCGAAGCCTTCATAGACGGAGGGCGAGATAGCGATGGTCGCTTCGGCGTAGATTTCGGTGATCTGCTCGTCGGTGATTCCGCCGATGAATTCGACCTTGTCCATGATGCCGAGATCGCGCAACTCGTCCGACGTGTTGCCTTCGCGCAACCGGCCGATGACCTTGAGCTTGAGATCGGGCCTTGTCTTCAGAAGCTCCGCATAGGCGCGGATGAGATAGATGAGCCCTTTCAGCGGCACGTCTGCGCTTGCGCAGGCGACGATCAGGTCATCGCGCCGTTTGATGTGAGGCAAGGGCCGGAACTGGATGTGATCGATGCCATGGAGGACGAGGCGCGTGCGCTCGGGCTTCACGCCGAACTCCGTCACGATGTCGCGGCGCGTGCTTTCCGAAACCACGATCAGCGGATCGAGCTCGCGCGCGACCTTGATCTGCATGTTGAGGAAGGAATACCAGCGCCGCTTGAGAAGCTTCAACTGAAGCGTCTTGGCATGTGCGATGTCGATGCGCCGATCCATCGTGATCGGATGATGGATGGTGCCGACGATTGGCAGCCCCATGTCGCGAAGCTTGAGGAGTCCCCAGCCGAGCGTCTGGTTGTCGTGACAGACGTCGTAATCCCCCACAGTGCCGCGCACATAGCGCGCCATGCGTTCGCAGAACGTGTAGGGCTCTGAAAAGCCGCCGGTCGCGTGGCTCCACCATTCGAAAAGATCGATCGGCCAGGCGAACATCCATGGACGGAGCGACAGGATCGGATGCGGGTTGGCATAGAGATCGAGCGAAGGGAGCTTGATGAGCCGGACGCGCGGATCGAGCTCGGGATAGGGCGGGCCGGAGATCACGTCGATCTGGTGTCCCATCTCGGCCAACGCCTTCGAGATGTGACGCATATAGACACCCTGGCCGCCGGTCGTCGGGTTCGAGCGATAGCTCGGCAGCAGGATGCGCAAGGGCCGGTCACCCGCGATGGCGGCGAGTTTGGCGTGGCCGTCGACCCGCTCCGGGGCGTGAACCGGACCGGCCAGGTTCTCGCCGGTCTCATCGCGCTCCAGCGCCTGCGACATGCGTTCTTTCCTTGCTTCTATCTACCTGTCTGGTTGCGGCTGCGGCCGGGTCCCCTCATGTACCCCATGCTGCGTCGCATTCAAAATGGCGGGGGATCATAACCACTTGGGCAGTACGCAACAAGCCGACTGACAGAAATGTAAGCACGTTCAAAATTGAACGAGCGGCGCTGCTCCGGCCTCGAATCGCCGCTTCAGCCAATCGATCATCAGGCTGTTGAGCGCCTCCGGCTGCTCGGATTGGGTCCAGTGCCCACAATCGGGAATGACGTGCTTTTCGAGGTCCGGCACATATTGCTCCATCCCGTCCGCAAGCGACGGCCGGAGCACGAAATCATCCGCGGCGGAAATCATGAGGCAGGGCAGGTCGATCTTTTCGACCAGTCCCTCGCTGTCGCGCCAGTTGCGCGAGAAATTGCGGTACCAGTTGATGCCGCCCTCGAAGCCCGACTTCTCGAAGGCGCTGACATAAAAGGAATGCTCTTCATCGGTGAGCAGCCGCGTCCCGCCCCATGCGCTTTCGTCGCCCTGAAACGCTTTCAGGAAGGCGAAATTCTTCTCCTCCGCCGGACGCGCATCGAACTCGGCAAGTGTCATGCCGCTCCGGCGATACCAGAAGCGCATCGAGCGGGCGACATCTGCCTCGAGCAGCTTTTCGGCCTCGCC
>JAJXZC010000209.1 GCA_021780275.1 Pseudomonadota bacterium | reverse complement strand
TGCTTCAGGCATTCAGGTCGGCACGAACGCGCCCGCCACCGTGAAGGTCGAGCAGATCGCCACGAACCCGCGCACCGGTGCGTTCGACGCTCTGCTCCGCGCGCCTGCCAACGATCTCACCGCCCCCCTTCGCCGTGTCTCCGGCCGCGCCTATCCGGTCGCCGACGTTCCGGTTCTCACACGCGACGTCGCGCCGGGCGACGTAGTGCGCGCGCAGGATATCGACTGGGTGCGCCTCCCGGCCATGCGCGTCAGCCAGAACATCGTCACCTCGCTGAACCAGCTCGTTGGCATGTCGCCGCGACACCAGCTTCGCCTGGGTGAGCCGATCCGCACCACGGATGTGCAAGCCCCGATCGTGGTGAACAAGGGCATGCAGGTGGACATGACCTATACCGTCGGCTCGCTGAACCTGCTTGCGCGCGGCCGCGCACTGCAGAGCGGCGCGGTGGGCGACACGGTCGACATTCTCAACCCGCGCTCCAATCGCACCGTTCAGGGCATCGTCGAAGGTCCGAACATGGTTCGCATCGAAGCCATCGGTGCACCCCGCCTCGACGAAATGAAGTCCTGAGCAGGCCCGAACAGACAATGAGGTTCGCAATGTATTCCCGTGTGTTTTCCGCGCGCTCTGTCGGCCTTGCAGCACTCGCCGCGCTCACCATGACGCTTGGCGGATGCGGCGCCATGGACCGCATCGACAATATCGGCACCGCACCCGCGCTCGCTCCTATTGCCAATCCGACGACGCAGCCGGGCTACCGCCCTGTCAGCATGCCGATGCCGACGGCGGAAAAGGTGGTCTATGAGCCGAACTCGCTCTGGCGCACCGGCTCCCGCGCCTTCTTCCGCGACCAGCGAGCTGCGAAGGTCGGCGACATTCTGACCGTGCTGATCGACATCGCCGACAGCGCCAAGGTCGACAACTCGACGGAGCGCACGCGCGCCAATTCCGAGAATGCCGGCCTCACCAATTTCCTCGGCTTCGAGAACAAGCTGAAGAACGTGTTGCCGAACGGCGTCGATCCGGCGAGCCTCGTCGATGGCTCAAGCGCAAGTTCGAGCAAGGGCGCCGGTACCGTCGACCGCAAGGAAAGCATCGAACTCACGATTGCAGGCGTCGTGACCCAGGTTCTGCCCAACGGCAATCTCGTGATCGAGGGACGCCAGGAAGTTCGCGTCAATTACGAGGTGCGCGAGCTTCTCATCAGCGGCATCGTCCGGCCGGAAGACATTTCGAACACAAACACGATCAAGCACACGCAGATCGCCGAAGCGCGCATCTCCTACGGCGGACGCGGCCAGATCAGTGACGTACAGCAGCCGCGCTACGGACAGCAGCTTTACGACATCGTGATGCCGTTCTGATAGCTCGATGCCGGAAACGGCATGACACCGGAAAAACAAAACGCGGCTCCCTCGGGAGCCGCGTTTCTGTTTCAGGCGACAAGTTAAAGCCGAAGCCTCAATCGTCGCGATAGACCTTCTCGCGCCGCTCGTGGCGTTCCTGCGCCTCGATGGAAAGCGTGGCGATCGGGCGCGCATCCAGCCGCTTCAGGCTGATGGGCTCTCCGGTCTCTTCGCAATAGCCGTAAGTGCCCTCTTCGATCCGGCGCAGCGCGGCGTCGATCTTGGAGATCAGCTTGCGTTGCCGATCGCGGGTCCTGAGTTCGAGCGAACGCTCCGTCTCCGTCGACGCTCGGTCGGCGAGATCCGGGTGCTGTGCCGTCTCTTCCTGAAGATGCTGCAGCGTTTCGCGATTTTCGTGGAGGATGTCGTCCTTCCACTTTTCCAGCTTGCGCCGGAAATACTCGCGCTGCCGCTTGTTCATGAACGGCTCGTCCTCGGACGGTACATAGCCTTTAGGTAAGCGGACAACCATTCGCGGTGATCTCTCCTGACACACACGCAAGAAAACGCGCCGGAGTATAGGGAGAGGAATCTCGATTCTCAACAACCGAAGGCAACTTAGGTTATCAATCTATAAGTACTTGAAATTAATGCTAAAAAGAGATCATCGCCGCGCTGGCCGCCGGCCGATCGCGTGAACTTTCTGTTACGCCGTTATTTCTTTTGGAGGGTCGATGCGGGATTATGATGAATCATGCTCATCGCCTCGCCTGGCTTTTCAGGGCGTCGGGCCGCTTCGGAGGCCCTCAAGAAGCGGCCAACCGTTCAGTCTTTCGGGAAAGTGCCGAATTTCGCCAGCTCGACGCGGGCACGCAGCTCGATATGGTCGAGGATGTCCCCAAGCTCGGGATCGAGGACGCGGCCCCTCTGCCCTTCGACCGCGGTGAGCAGACGCGAGAGCTTTGCCTGAGGCACCTGTCCTGCAAGCAACGCCACCTTTATGTCGTCGAGCATATCAAGCAATTGTTCGCCACGCGCGATGGCCCGGCGTGGCGAGGTCAGCGCATCACCCGCGGCGCCTGCGCCCTGCAAGGCGAGAAGTGCATCGACCGCGCCCAGCGACGCCGCCGCGCCGAGACCGGCAACGCCCCTGCCCTCGTCCATCTCTCCCGCCATGAAGCCGGAGCCCAGGCCGCGCGCCGAGGCCGAGCGTTTGCCCGCCGTCTGGCCGATCTGCCGTGTACCGCCAATCTTCATCGATCTGTCCCCAAGCCCCTTTCCGGCGATGCGCCGGATGATCTGGACCCATTCTGCCGCAATGATGGACCGCATCCGTTAAAGCGGCGTTAAGCATGAGTTCGCATCGGCAGAATTTGCCGGGAGAGGCAGGGAGCCTCGTCGAAACTTGCCGGGGGCGCCTGAATGCGCAAGCGCTGACCATGATGGCGTGCCTGCAAAATCAGGCACTTAGAGCCATGCGCCGCAAGAAACTTTGCTGGCATGGGTTTCGCTAGGGAGGGCCGTACTCTTTACGCGTCAGACGGACAGCTCATGCTCAGGCACATCGCCGCCTTCCTCCGCTCCACTGCGCCGCTCCTCGCCATGGCCTGCGCCTTCGCGCTCGTCTTGCCGCGGGGAGCCGAGGCCTCATCACGCATCAAGGACATCGTCGATGTCGAAGGCGTCCGCGACAACCTGCTGGTGGGTTATGGCCTCGTCGTCGGTCTGAACGGCACGGGCGACACGCTGCGCAACGCGCCCTTCACGCAACAGAGCCTCACCGCGATGCTCGAACGGCTGGGCGTCAACACGCGCGGCAGCCAGATCAAGACGGCGAATGTGGCCGCCGTCATGGTGTCGGCGAACCTGCCGCCCTTCGCACCGCAGGGCACCCGCATCGACGTGACCGTCAGCGCCCTCGGTGATGCAACCAATCTTCAGGGCGGCGTCCTGCTCGTCACGCCGCTCATGGGCGCCGATGGACAGGTCTATGCCGTCTCTCAGGGCTCCGTCGCGACCGGCGGCTTTTCCGCCAAGGGCGACGCATCGTCTGTCGTGCGTGGTGTGCCGACCAATGGCCGCATCGCCAACGGCGCCGTTGTCGAACGTGAAATCGACTTCAAGCTCGCCGACCTCAAGACGCTGCGCCTGTCGCTCCGCAATCCCGACCTCACCACCTCGCAGCGCGTCGCCAGCGCTATCAATACTTTTCTGGGCAATGCCGCCGCGGTTGCCAACAATCCGACCACGGTTCAGCTGACCGTTCCCCCCTCCTATGCGGGCAATGTCGTCAACCTGCTGACGGATATAGAGCAGCTCCGCGTGGAGCCTGACCTCGCTGCCCGCGTCGTCATCGACGAAAGCTCGGGCGTGATCGTGATGGGCCAGGATGTGCGCGTGAGCAAGGTCGCCATTGCTCAGGGCAACCTCACCATCAGCGTCACGGAGACGCCGCAGGTCAGCCAGCCAGCGCCCTTCTCCAACACCGGCCAGACGGTGGTCGTGCCCCGCACCAGCGTCAATGTCGAAGAATCCAAGGGGCGCAAGCTCGCCATGGTCGACGGCAGCATCAGCCTCAAGGAACTGGTGGACGGGCTCAATGCTCTCGGCGTCAGCCCGCGCGACATGATCACCATTCTTCAGGCGATCAAGGCGGCGGGCGCGCTCCAGGCCGAAATCGAGGTGATGTGATGATGGCCAGCCTCGCCGCCACGCCCGCCTATGTCCACACGCCGATGCAGGCGTCGACCGCCGGCGCGGCGCGCAACCAGAAGGCCTGGGCCGTGGCGCAGGAATTCGAGAGCCAGTTCATCTCGGTCATGGCGCAGTCGATGTTCGAAGGCATCAAGTCCGACGGGCCGTTCGACGGCGGCGAAGGCGAAGGCATGTTCCGTTCGCTCCTCGTCGATCAATACGGCAAGGAAATGACCAAGGCAGGTGGCATCGGCATTGCCAACAACATCTACAGCGAAATTCTGAAGCTTCAGGAGCAGGCAAAATGAGCGAACCCCACCGCATCGCCGCCGGCGACCTTTCCCCAGCTGCCCTTGTGGACCGCATGCTTGCCGTCGCCGGCCAACTCGGCGATCTCATCATCCGCGAAACCGGCTTTCTTCAGGCTTGCGAGCCGCTGAAGATCGGCGAGCTTCAGGAGCAGAAGATCCGCCTCGCCAATGAATATGCGCTGGATGTTCGCGCCGTGGCCCTGCGCAAGGATCTGATCGACCGCGCGCCCGCCGAGAAGGTCGCAACGCTCAAGGCCGCCATGA
>JAJXZC010000733.1 GCA_021780275.1 Pseudomonadota bacterium | reverse complement strand
GAGTTCGCCGTCTTCAACGCCGTATCCGCGAGGCCCTTGCGGGCGCCGTGGGTCGAGTTGAAGTATTCAAGAACGGTCAAGCCTTCCTTGAAGTTCGAGATGATCGGGCTTTCGATGATCTCGCCCGAAGGCTTGGCCATCAGCCCGCGCATCGCGGCAAGCTGCTTCATCTGCGTCGGCGAACCGCGCGCACCCGAATGCGACATCATGTAGATCGAGTTGATCGGCTTGTCGCGGCCGTGATCGTCCTTCTGCACGGCCGAGATGCGCGCCATCATCTCCTCGGCGAGCTTGTCGGAACATTTCGCCCAGGCATCGACGACTTTATTGTACTTCTCACCTTGGGTGATGAGGCCGTCGTTGTACTGTTGCTCGTATTCCTTGGCGAGCGCCGAGGTCTGCTCGATGATCTTTTTCTTCGTCTCCGGCACGACCATGTCGTCCTTGCCGAACGAAATGCCGGCTTTGAACGCTTCGCGGAAGCCGAGCGCCATGATCTTGTCGCAGAAGATGACCGTCTCCTTTTGCCCGCAATTGCGGTAGACGACGTCGATCATGTTGGAGATCTCTTTCTTCGTCATCAGCTTGTTGACGACGTCGAAGGGAATCTTCCTGTGGTCCGGCACAAGCTGGCCGAGCAACATCCGGCCCGGCGTCGTGTCGTAGACCTTCGACGCGCGATTGCCGTGCTCGTCAAAGGTCCAGGCGCGGCCCTTGATCTTGGTATGCAGCGTCACCGCCTTTGCGTTCAGCGCGTGCTCGAGTTCGCCCATGTCGGCGAAGGCCATGCCCTGCCCCGGCTCGCCGTCGCGCATCAGCGTCGAATAATAGAGGCCGAGAACAATGTCCTGGCTCGGCACGATGATCGGCTGACCATTGGCCGGATGCAGGATGTTGTTCGTCGACATCATCAGCACGCGCGCCTCAAGCTGGGCTTCGAGCGACAGCGGCACGTGCACCGCCATCTGGTCGCCGTCGAAGTCGGCGTTGAACGCCGCGCAGACGAGCGGATGCAGCTGGATCGCCTTGCCCTCGATGAGCTTCGGCTCGAAGGCTTGGATGCCGAGCCTGTGCAGCGTCGGGGCACGGTTCAGCATCACCGGGTGTTCGCGGATGACCTCGTCGAGGATATCCCAAACCTCCGGCTTTTCCTT
The DNA here is from genome assembly GCA_021780275.1 of Pseudomonadota bacterium. The sequence continues at coordinate 3,471 of JAJXZC010000733.1, read as the reverse complement.
CTCGACGAGCTTCTTTGCCTGCTTCACCGTCGCGGAGAAACCCTTCGCGTCGAGGCGCGAATAGATGAACGGCTTGAAGAGTTCGAGCGCCATCTTCTTCGGCAGGCCGCATTGATGCAGCTTGAGTTCCGGGCCGACGACGATGACCGAACGGCCGGAATAATCGACGCGCTTGCCGAGCAAGTTCTGGCGGAACCGGCCCTGCTTGCCCTTGAGCATATCGGCAAGCGACTTCAGCGGCCGCTTGTTGGCGCCGGTGATGACGCGGCCGCGGCGGCCGTTGTCGAACAGCGCATCGACCGCCTCCTGAAGCATGCGCTTCTCGTTGCGGATGATGATGTCCGGCGCACGCAGCTCAATCAGCCGCTTCAGACGATTGTTGCGGTTGATGACGCGGCGGTAGAGATCGTTCAGATCCGAGGTCGCGAACCGGCCGCCGTCGAGCGGCACGAGCGGACGCAGATCCGGCGGGATGACCGGAATTTCGGTCAAGATCATCCATTCCGGCTTGTTGCCCGAATGAATGAACGCCTCGATGATCTTCAGCCGCTTGGCAAGCTTCTTCGGCTTCAGCTCGGTCGTCGATTCGGCAATCTCGACCTTGAGCTGCTCGGCGATCTTGGTGAGATCCATCGCCCGCAGCAGTTCGCGGATCGCCTCGGCGCCGATCATGGCGGTGAAGGAATCCTGGCCGTACTCGTCCTGCGCGCGCAGATATTCATCCTCGTTCAAGAGCTGGCGCGGCTTGAGCGGGGTGAGGCCTGCATCGATGACGATATAGGATTCAAAATAGAGAATGCGCTCGAGGTCCTTCAGCGCCATATCGAGCAGAAGCCCGATACGCGAGGGAAGCGACTTCAAGAACCAGATATGCGCCACCGGCGCGGCGAGCGAGATATTGCCCATGCGCTCGCGCCGCACGCGCGAAAGGGTGACCTCGACGCCGCACTTCTCGCAGATGACGCCCTTGTACTTCATCCGCTTGTATTTGCCGCACAGACACTCGTAGTCCTTGATCGGACCGAAGATGCGCGCGCAGAACAAGCCGTCGCGCTCCGGCTTGAAGGTACGGTAATTGATCGTCTCCGGCTTTTTGATTTCGCCGAACGACCAAGACAGAATCTTCTCCGGGCTCGCGATCGAGATCTGGATCTGGTCGAACGCCTGCGGCGCCACAACCGGGCTGAAGAGATTCATGACCTCTTGATTCATCGTCTTCTCCTGATCTGCCCGCGCGGGTAACCACGGACCGCGGGCGAACATCCTGCCGCTGGACCGATCCTGTTCTCGGCCCAGCGGGCTTTTTTCACGCGTTACTCAATTGGGCCTATTCCGCCGCCTCGGCCGGCGGCAGTTCTTCCGGCGCGGGCTTGATCGCCTGCGTCAGTTCGACATTGAGGCCGAGCGAGCGCATCTCCTTGACGAGCACGTTGAAGCTTTCCGGAATACCGGACTCGAACGCATCGTCGCCGCGCACGATCGATTCATAGACCTTGGTGCGGCCGGCCACGTCGTCCGACTTCACCGTCAGCATTTCCTGCAGCGTATAGGCCGCGCCATACGCCTCGAGCGCCCAGACCTCCATTTCACCGAAGCGCTGACCGCCGAACTGCGCCTTGCCGCCCAAAGGCTGCTGGGTGACGAGGCTGTAAGGCCCGATGGAACGCGCGTGGATCTTGTCGTCCACGAGATGGTGCAGCTTCAGCATATAGATATAGCCGACCGTCACTTTGCGATCGAAGGTCTCGCCCGTGCGTCCATCGTAAAGCGTCACTTGGCCGGAGGAATCGAGCCCCGCCTCGTTCAGCATGTCGACGATGTCCTTCTCGTGCGCACCGTCGAAGACGGGCGTCGCGATCGGCACGCCGCGGCGCAGATTCTCGCCGACTTCGAGCAAGGTCTCTTCCGGCAGCGCCTCGATCTCCTTCTTGGTACCATAGATCTCGGTGAGCTTGCCGCGCAGCGGCGCCGCGTCCCTGCTGCGCAGGTAAGCGTTGACCGCCTCGCTGACTTGCCGGCCGAGACCGGCGCAGGCCCAGCCGAGATGCGTCTCGAGAATCTGACCGACATTCATGCGGCTCGGCACGCCGAGCGGGTTGAGCACGATATCGACCGGCGTACCGTCGGCGAGGAACGGCATGTCCTCCGGCGGCACGATCTTCGAGACGACACCCTTGTTGCCATGACGGCCGGCCATCTTGTCGCCCGGCTGGATCTTGCGCTTCACCGCGACGAAGACCTTGACCATCTTCATCACGCCGGGCGGCAATTCATCGCCGCGTTGCAGCTTTTCGACCTTGTCGAGGAAGCGGCTTTCCAGCCCCTTCTTCGCTTCGTCGTATTGCTTACGCATGGCCTCGGTCTCGGCCATGAGCTTGTCGTCCTCGACGGCAAAGGTCCACCATTGCGACCGCGGATAGCCATCGATGACTTCCTTCGTCAGCACCGTATCTTTCTTGAAGCCTTTCGGGCCCGAGATCGCCGCCTTGCCGACGAGAAGTTCACCCAAGCGGCTATAGACGTTGCGGTCGAGGATCGCGAGCTCGTCGTCGCGGTCCTTGGCGAGCCGCTCGATTTCCTCACGCTCGATTGCCTGGGCGCGCTCATCCTTCTCGACGCCGTGGCGGTTGAAGACGCGCACTTCGACGATCGTGCCCTGGACGCCCGGCGGCACGCGCATCGACGTATCGCGCACGTCGGACGCTTTCTCGCCGAAGATGGCGCGCAACAGCTTCTCTTCCGGCGTCATCGGGCTCTCGCCCTTCGGCGTGATTTTGCCGACGAGAATGTCGCCCGCCTGCACTTCCGCACCGATATAGACGATGCCCGCCTCGTCGAGATTCTTCAGCGCCTCTTCCGAGACGTTGGGAATATCGCGCGTGATTTCTTCCGGCCCGAGCTTGGTGTCGCGCGCCATCACCTCGAATTCATCGATATGGATCGAGGTGAACACGTCGTCCTTGACGATCCGCTCGTTGAGCAGGATCGAATCTTCGAAGTTGTAGCCGTTCCACGGCATGAACGCGACGAGCACGTTGCGGCCGAGCGCCAAGTCGCCGAGATCGGTCGAAGGACCGTCGGCGAGAATGTCGCCCTTGCGGACGAAATCGCCGACACGCACCAGCGGCTTCTGGTTGATGCAGGTCGACTGGTTCGAGCGCTGGAACTTCAGCAACCGATAGATATCGACACCGGGCTTGCTCGGATCGGTCTCCTCGGTCGCGCGCACGACGATACGCGTCGCATCGATCTGATCGATATAACCCGTGCGGCGTGCGGCGATGGCCGCGCCCGAATCGCGCGCCACGACCGATTCCATGCCCGTGCCGACGAACGGCGCATCGGCCTTCACCAGCGGCACCGCCTGGCGCTGCATGTTCGAACCCATGAGCGCGCGGTTGGCGTCATCGTTTTCCAGGAACGGAATCAGCGATGCCGCGACCGAGACGAGCTGCTTGGGCGAGACGTCCA
>JAJXZC010000458.1 GCA_021780275.1 Pseudomonadota bacterium | reverse complement strand
CATGAATAATAAAGATTATGTCGAAACCTCCGTCTGCCGGGACATATTTGACGCCATCGCCTATTCGAGGGCGATGCGTCGCGCCGCTGCGGTTATAGGCCCTCCCGGAATAGGCAAGACCGTCGCTCTTCTCCGCTATGCCGAGAGAGATCAAAGCGCAATCTACGTGCGCGTCTCGACGCCGCAAAGTTCGGGAAAAGCCGCGTTTCGGCTCTTCGCCGATACTTTTGGCGTCGGCCAGAACGGCCGCGAGACGGCGGACGGCCTTTGGCGCGCTGTGGAAGATTATTGCGAAAGCGCCGTCGACTGGAAGACCGGCGAACATCTGCTGATCGATGAAGCGCAGGCGCTGGATTTGAACGTCCTCAAAGAGCTTGTCGATTTGCCCTCGCGCGTCGGTTTTCCCGTTGTCCTTTGCGGAAATGCCGAATTGCTCAAGCGAACACGCGTGGGGCGCGGCGACTATGAGCAAATCGCCAGCCGATGCGCCAAGCGCCTGGTCCTGACCGCGCCGCTTGACGAAGATTTGGCCGCGATCGCCGCCAACTTCGACGTTTACGGCGCGGACTCCCGCGCGGCGGCCGTCAATTACGGCCAAAATACCTCCATCCGCGAGCTTTTTCAGCTTCTCGTAGAGGCCCGCGACTTCGTCGGTCGCGGCCCGATCAAGCTGGACGCCCTTCGCCGGATCGCCGTCAGCACCAAGGGCGGCGCACACGCCCTCAAACTTTTGTGCCCCGCCGCGTAATTGGCAAACACCTGAAGGAAAAGACCATGGATAACAACGACCCCAACGTCCCGAAATTCGATCTCTCGGCCTTTGAGCGCGAAACCCTTGAACGCCTGGTTGTGCACCTGATGCAAGTGGACAGGATCAGGGACGGCGCCAACGCTGAATTGGCTCGGCGCTTAGACGCCACGCCCGGCGACGCCCATCAGGTATTTTCCGACTTTTTTGCCGTGAATTTGGAACTCTCGGCGCGATCGGACGCAGAAATTTCCCGCATTATCGCGGGCGCGAGCCCCGAAAAGGTCGCAAACTAACCCCGTCCGAGGGAGAGCTGAACGATGATCGCCGCAACGCGCCCATTCGATCCGGAAAACAGCGAAAAATGGCGCCGCTTACTCGCTTGCCGCCGTGTGATCGGCGCTGCCTACTGGGCGTTTCCGCGAGATTTCGCCCGGAACCCGGACGCCGCCGTCGCGGCTTTATCGGAAAAGCTCTTCCTTGTGATCGCGATTATCGAAGGGCGGCGCGTCGATTTCTTTCCCTTCGACGATGATCCGATTTTGGACCCCGGCGAGTTGCGCGAGGACATCGGGTTTCTGCTTGGCGCCAGCTCCGAGGCGTTGCCAATTCCCTCGGCGCCAATCTTCGCCGAACTGATCAACCACTTGGCTTTCGTCACCATGCGCCGGCTCAATTTGTTCGAGCAGTTAGCTCGCGGCTTTTTCCCGTCCGCTCAGCCTCCCGACTCGCGTGAACTATTCGACCAATTTTCCAGAAAACATGACGAACTGGCGGCCCTCTCGTCTTTCGAAGTCTGCCGGATCGTCGGTATCGAACAGCCTTCGGAACTGCGAAACTGACCTATTTGCAATCCGGGCGCTCCAGCCGGGGCGTTCGCTCATCAGAGGGAGAATACCCTATGGCAAAAACTGCATTGAAAGAAGTGCCGGCGCCGGAGGCCGCGCCGGCGATCGACGTCGGCGAGTTGAGCGAAAAGCTGAACGAGCTTTTCGCACAAATCACGATCACGGAGGCGAAATGCCGCGATATTGCCGCCCTCGCGGATTTTACCAGGGCTTACACGAATTGTCTTGTGGACGGCTATAAGCCCGGGAGTCGCCAGAAAGGCTATGTCGAGGAGTCTGATGCTCTTCGATTCATCCACAGAACCCTTCGGTTTCTGGCGGACGAAACCTTTACCCCGAACGACCGCGCCCAAGAACTGGCCCGTTCATGCATCGCCTTAACAGGCGTTGAGCCGCCCGCGCTCGGTGGCTCGCTGGACGTTGAGTGAGCGACGGGGCGGCGCGCGGGGCCGTCCCATCCGCAAAATCAAATTTGAAGCACCATTTAACGCCCTGGGCGGCAGATGACGACGCGGCGGCTACTGTGGTAGCCGCCGCGTCCGTTTTAGGCCTCCTGGGCCTTCTGAGCGAATTTGCGAAACTTGGGGTTTCGGATCATATTCACCTTGCGATCCGAGCAAGGAAGACCGTGCATCTGCACGCGGGGGCGTTCCGATCCCCCGGATCGCGCGCCCCCTCCTCAAGCCAATTTGGCCGGGTGACTGCCGTCACCCTTATGCTTCCTGTCACCTCGGATAGGTTTCTCGCGCTGCTATTGAGGGCGGCTCCAGCGTAGGCGCGGCGACCCGCTTCCGTTGGACGGACGGGCGCGCGTATTTCCAAAGTTCCGCGCGCCCGTCATGTCTCTTTCTTCGCGCTTGGGGACGCGTTTGGAAAAATTTCCGGGCATTCTTGGGGAAATCGCGGAAGCCGTTGGCGAAGAAGCCGCCCTTGCGGTCGCTGAGGCGCGTGGCGGGACGCTCGGTTATTTTCCGGGCGTCCTCACTCTCCGAGAAGGGCGCTCTGAAAACAATTGGCTCATCGAAGCCGTGGGGATTGAGGCGGCTATCAAGATCGCCGCCGCGTGTTCGCCCAGCCGAGGCGTGCTTATCGACGTGCCGCTTGGACCGCTGGCGCGGGATTTCAGGCTCCATCAAGAAGTCGACAAACGGCTATGCGCCGGCGAAAACGCGAATGAAATCGCCCGCGCTTTGAAAATCACCCGGAGAGCAGTCCTCCGACGCAAGGCGAAAACTCGGGAAAAGAACTGTCCGGACGTTCAAAGCGCCCCGGAACATCGAACGGCGTGCGACGTCAAAACACGAGGAATTGAAAGATGATTATCACCCAGGGAACCATGAGCGTTTTCTTCACGACGGCCAAGACGCTGTTCAACGACGGGTGGGACAACGCGCCCTCGCACGCCTTCGAAGTGGCGATGAAGGTTACGACGGGTTCGTTGACCGGCGAATATGGTTGGGTCGGGCAATTCCCCCAGATGAGGGAATGGATCGGCGACCGGTATCTGAAGAACCTGAACGCCTACGATTATTCAATCAAAAATCTGCCGTTTGAGAGCACGGTCAAAATTCCTCGCGCGTCGCTGGAAGATGACCAATACGGCCTTTTTGCGCCCATGTTCCGCAACATGGGCCGGATGACCCGCCTGCACCCGGACACTCTGGTTTTCCAGCTTCTGAAAAATGGCTTCACAACGTCCTGCTACGACGGCCAGCCTTTTTTCAACGCGAACCATCCGTCGTTTGACGTCAATGGCAACGAAATTACGGTTTCGAACGTCCAGTCGGGGGCCGGCCCCGCGTGGTTCCTGCTCGACACAACGCAGGCCATCAAGCCGATCATTTTCCAGGAACGAATTCCCTACGAATTCCAGACCGTGAACCTTGACACCGACGCGCGGGTTTTTCTGAGCGACGAATATCTCTATGGCGTCCGCGCGCGCCTCAATGTCGGTTTCGGCTTCTGGCATATGGCCTTCGGCTCACAACTGCCGTTGAACGCCACCAATTACGCGGCGGCGCGGGCGGCGATGCAGGTGCTGATGGGCGATCAGGGCCAATATTTGGCGGTCAATCCCAACGTGCTTGTCGTCCCCCCGTCGCTTGAGGCGGACGCCCGCATGCTTCTCAAGGCCACGTCGGTAACGTCCGACGCCGCTTTCGATACGGGCTCCGGGGTTGTCTCTGGCGGCATCGCGGCGGTGTCCAATATCTGGCACGACAGCGCGGAACTGATCGTTACGCCTTTTGTGGCGTGACGCCGGAAAGGCGTTTTCCCTATGAGCGAAATGACCGTCACCGCGATCTTGCGCCTGGTCGATCAGGTCAGCGGGCCGGCGCGCGAGGCGGAAAACGAGCTGCAAAAGCTCAAGCGCGCGACCGACGTTCTCAGCGATATCCAAAAGGGGCCGATGCGCTCGCCCCATTGGGAAGATGGCCTTAAAACCATTGCGGAGCGTCGGGCGCAACTGGAAAAGCTGCAAACGGTCGAAAAAGAGGCGAGCGGAGCGGTTGAAGCGGCAGAGCGGATCAAGGCGAATAGCGCCACCGCCGCCGCCGCCGACATCGCCGCCGCAAACGAAAGGATCGTCGCGAGCGAACAGCGCACGGTCGGGGCCGTCGAAAGATCGGCCAAGGAACAGGCGTCGGCCGTCCAGACCCTAGAAAAACAGCGGTCGGCCGCTCACGCCCAAATGGCCAAGGCGGAACACGACGCGCGCGAGGCGCGAGCCTCGGCGCTAAGGGGCGGCGCGGCGCAAAACTTTCTCCTTGGCGCGGCGGCGGGCGCCGTATCGGTTCATATAGTGGTCGGGGCCGGACGCTCCGCGCTTGAAGCCGGGGCAGAGCGCCAGCAAATCGAAATAAAGGCCGCCAACGCCGGCCTTTCGGCGACTGATATTGGCCGAATTCACTCTTCGGCGCTGGAGGCCAAGCGCGACGCGCCGAACATGAGCGTTTCCGAGATCGAGGAGATGGCGGTTGAGGCTCGCTCGGCGATAAAGCATCCGGAAGAGCTTTTCGGCCTTATGGGGCCGCTCGCC